>JAIXQU010000095.1 GCA_027485575.1 Cytophagaceae bacterium | reverse complement strand
GGCAATTGGGGAAGATAAAACTTCCTGAAAAGTGCTTTTTTCCTGCCGCCCATTTGGTTTTGAGCTTTGGTTTTCCAGTTCCAGTGCCGCTGATTCCGCTGCATTCGCTGCCATTTTTTTTGATAAAATTTCAAATGCACTTTCCGGATTTACAACTTCACTGTACTTCCTGAACATAGAAGAATCTTGCACCAATTTTTGGTATTCGGCCTCTTCAACTGGCCCCATTACAGCTTTTGGCGGCGTTAAGTGGGTGGCAACCACCACAGTGGGGATGCCTTTTTCATTTAATACAGTGATCATGGCTTGACCAATGCCAAGTTGGGTCAGTTGTTCTTCAACCTTGTAAAATTCTGATTTCGGATAGGTTTGGGCTGTTTCACGCAAGGCTTTTGCATCATTGGGTGTAAATGCCCTAAGCACATGCTGAATACGGTTTCCCAATTGAGCTAAAACTGAGGCTGGAATATCCTGAGCCAATTGGGTACAGAAAAAAATACCCACACCTTTGGACCGGATCAGCCTGATTACCTGCTCTATCTGGTCCAGAAAAACTTTTGGTGCATCGTTAAAAAGCAGATGGGCCTCGTCCAGAAAAAAGACCAATTTAGGTTTATCCAAATCACCTGCCTCCGGAAGTTTCTGGTAAAGCTCTGCAAGCAAACCAAGCATAAAGGTGCTAAAAACTGAAGGGCTACTTTGCATGTCACTCACATTCAGCAAACTAATCACACCCTTTCCATCGACCCTTTCAAATAGATCTTCAATATCAAAGCTTTTTTCTCCAAAAATCTTCTCTACACCTTCCTGCTCCAGAGCAACAATTTTCCGAAGGATAGTAGAAGATGTGGAAGCCGAAATCGAACCGTAAGATTCTTTGATTTCCAATTTTCCTTCTCCATCACTTAAATAGTTCAGCACTTTTTTTAAATCGTCCAAATCGACAATTGGCAAATTTTTATCATCCGCGTATTTAAAAAGAACAGCCAAAACTCCTACCTGAGTATCATTCAATTGCAAAATTTTACCCAATAAATTCGGACCCATTTCTGTGACTGTGGAACGCATTTGTGCTCCCTTTTTTCCACTCAGGGAATACAATTCAATTGGGTATTGGTCTGGTTGATAATCAATTCCGAGTTGTAAAGCCCTGTAAGAAATCTTTTCATTAGGAGTCAACGATTTGGCCAGGCCAGATAAATCTCCCTTTATATCCGACATAAAAACCGGAACTCCGGCTGAGGAAAGTTGCTCTGCCAACACCTGTAAAGTCCGGGTTTTTCCAGATCCTGTTGCACCAGCAATAAGGCCATGCCGATTCATCATTCGCAACGGTAAATTTACTTTGGCCTCTGCGACCACTTCACCGTCCAGAATGCCCGCACCAAGATAAATATGAGGATATTCGGTTGAATATGAATTGTTTATGGATTGGGAGAAAAGGTCTTTTTTGCTCATCAGTTCTAAATTTGTGGTAGCAAGTATAAGAAAGCTGGATTTAAGGTTGAAGACTAATTTTAAGAAAATACAATTATTTCCTTAAAATTGCTTTCACAAAAAACACCTGTAAATCAAATGAAAAAAATATTCATCTTCCTGTTGCTTGCATCCTTTTCTTATTTTGGCGTAGCGCAGGACAAAAAAGCTGGAAAAGCAAAAAAAGAAACCAAGGCCACGGGAAAATTAAAAGCCGACGGAACTCCTGATATGCGGTTTAAAGAAAATAAGGATAAAGAAACCAAGCCTACCGGCCCACTAAAAAAGGATGGAACCCCGGACAAAAGATTTAAGGCCAATAAAAAGAAGTAAAAAAAACTCCCCTTTCCGGGGAGTTTTTTTATGTCCGATTTGACTTATTTATTTGTTGACCGCCACTACCTCCTTTACTTCTGGCACCATTCGGGTCAAAAGATTTTGAATACCTTGCTTAAGGGTAACCACCGAAGAAGGGCATCCACTACAGGAACCTCGTAGCTCTAAATTCACAACACCATCCTGAAAGGAAACAAAGGAAATTGCACCGCCATCTCCCTCAACTGCCGGGCGAACGTATTCATCCAGTAATTGAATAATTTGCCTTTCCATTTCGGTTTCACCTTGAACTGACTCTATTGCAGCATTCATTTCAGCCTCAGAATCAAAAGCAAAAACCGGATTTTTGTCTTCAAAATAGGCAAGAATAAAATCCTTTATTCCTGGCACCAATTCGAACCATTCATCATCAGTTCCTTTTGTAATGGTTACAAAATTATTCATGAAAAAAACCTGATCCACCCAATTGAATTTTGCAAAAATCTCTTGCGCAAGAGGCGATTGAGTTGCTGATTCCAAACTGGCATAGTTAAAATCTTTGCCTTCCGGGGTAATCATAAAATTAACCACAAATTTTAGAGAATTTGGGTTAGGGCTTGCCTCAGTGTAAATATGAACGTGTCGCTTTGAAATGGTTTCCATAGAAAACAAAAAAAGGTTATTAGAACCTAATAACCTGAAACAAATTTAATGCCGATAAGTTTGTGACTCTGGTTTTTTTTAAAAATCGTCGTCTTCGTCTTCGAAATCTTCCTCGACGTCATCATCATCATCAAAATCGTCGTCGATGTCTTCATCATCCTTGATTTCATCAAAATCTTCAATGCCTTCTTCGTTGGCATCAAAAATCAACTCGTCCATGTCTTCGTCTGCAAAGTCGTCGTCGATATCAGTATCGTCGTCGTCGTCTTCATCTTCGAAGTCATCATCGTCGCTGCCAGAATCATCAAAGGCCGAAAAGAAGTTATGGCCGTGTAGGGTATAAAAGTCACTCATTGCTAATAGGAATTAAGATATAGCCAAAGGTAATTTCTTTTGTTGTGGGCAAGCATAGGCCAAATTAACAGATTTTTCCCTTGTGTAATTTTTCTTAAAAGATGATAATATCTAAAGGGTGGCCATACAGGAAATTTCAACATTGGCCCCTTTTGGCAAGGCCGAAACCTGCACTGTTTCCCTTGCTGGATAAGGAGTAACAAAGTATTGCCCATAAATTTCATTCACCCTGGAAAACTGGTTCATGTCTGTAAGAAAGATGGAAGTTTTAGCAATTTTTGCCATAGAACTTCCACTTGCCTCGACAATGGCTTTCAAATTTCTCATTACCGTATGGGTTTCGGCCTCAATATCGGTCTGAATCATCTGACCCGAAACCGGATCAAGCGCTATGCAACCACTTACCCAAACAAGATTTCCATTAGAAATTGCCTGGCTGTAGGGCCCGATTGGCTTCGGTGCATTTGTTGTTTCTATACTATTATTCATATTTTTTTAAAAAGGTTAGGGCAATTTCGTAAGTTTTTAAAAACTTGCAGCTCTTTTTTAAAAAATATATGAAAGGAATAATTCTTGCCGGTGGCTCAGGAACAAGGCTCCACCCATTAACTCTTGCTGTTTCCAAGCAACTAATGCCTGTTTATGACAAGCCCATGATTTATTACCCGCTATCTATTTTAATGCTGGCAGGGATTAAAGAGGTGCTTATAATTTCTACACCTTCAGATTTGCCTAATTTTGAAAAGCTTTTGGGTGATGGCTCAAGATTGGGATGCCGTTTTGAATATGCAGTTCAACCCTCACCAGACGGATTGGCACAGGCTTTTGTTATTGGTGAAAAGTTTATTGGGGATGATAAAGTTGCGCTTGTTCTTGGAGATAATATTTTTTACGGCTCCAGCATGGGAAAACTTTTAAGAGCCAACAATAATCCTGAAGGCGGTGTGGTCTTTGCTTACCATGTCACCGACCCTGAAAGATATGGTGTTGTTGAATTTGATAAAGAGTACAAAGCAATTTCAATTGAAGAAAAGCCGGAAACTCCAAAAAGCAACTATGCGGTTCCAGGACTTTATTTTTATGATAATTCTGTGGTTGAAATTGCCAAGAACCTCAAGCCTAGCCCTAGAGGAGAATTGGAAATAACGGATGTGAATAAAATCTTTCTTGAAAAAGGGAAACTTAAAGTAGGGATTCTAGACCGGGGAACGGCATGGTTGGATACAGGTACTTTTCCTTCTTTAATGCAGGCGGGGCAGTTTGTCCAGGTAATTGAAGAAAGGCAAGGCCTCAAAATTGGTTGCATAGAAGAAGTGGCCTACAGAATGGGTTTTATAAACAAGGCCCAATTAGAGACCATAGCCAAACCTCTGGTAAAAAGTGGATATGGAACTTACTTATTGGATCTTTTAAAACAAGAAGCTTAACTTCCTTTCATATTCTTTGGTTTTGACCTAAAGTCTGGCCGATTCCAAATGGATTGAGTTTATTGGTTAAATTGGTATTACCTTTTGACCTTGTTTTCAAAATGCTGCAATCTTTTCTAGATCTGGACGAAAGTATTTTTTTGGGTATAAACTACCTCCACTTTCCGTGGCTCGACAAGGTTATGATTTTTTGGTCAGAAAGATGGGTATGGATTCCTTTGTATCTGTTTCTGGTTTATCTCATTTATGTAAGCCATGGAAAAAAAATAACGCTTTTGGCCTTAATGGTTATTGTCATAGGAATCACGATTTCTGATCAAACGGCTTCGGGTTTATTAAAACCAATGGTTCAGCGACTGAGGCCTTGCCAAAACCCTATATTTGAACACATAATCTATCTGGCCAATGGATGTGGAGGGAAATATGGATTTCCTTCTTCGCATGCATCCAATTCTATGTTTGCAACCGTATTTTGTATGTTACTAATCCGGCCTGGCAATTTTCTGAAATTTGTTTTGATGGCTTGGTTGTTTTTAATGGGATGGAGCCGGATTTATCTGGCAGCACACTATCCCTCAGATATTCTTGGAGGTTGGATAATTGGAGCATTGGTGGCCTGGCTTGGGTATATAGCAATCCGTCAGGCTGGAATAAATAAAAATGGACTCACCCTCAAATGAAATTTGAATCCACTGAAAGAAAATTTCAATAGAGAAACATGTTTTTCATACTGTCAAAAACCTTAATGTACCTTCTTCTCCCAGTTATTTGGGTGTTAAGTATTATGATTTGGGCAGTCCTCACCAAATCTTCCCGAAAAAGGAGGATATTAAATATTGCAGCAATTTTCCTTTTTATCATTTTTAGTAATGATTGGGCTGTAACCCGGGTATATAAATGGTGGGAATTACCCGTGGTTCCCATAGATTCCATTACAAAAACCTATGATGTAGCTGTCATCCTGGGAGGATTTACCGACCTTTCCAAACAGCCAAGAGACAGGGTCTATTTGTCACAAGGTTCGGACAGGATGATGCATACGCTTTTATTATATCGCCTTGGAAAAGTAAAAAAAATGATAGCAAGCGGAGGGTCTGGAATTATCAACTTCAAGGATGCCACAGAAGCTGAAAGAGTTGCGAATGTATTAGGACTCTGCAAGGTTGATAAAGATGATATTATTCTTGAAAGTCAGGCAAGAAATACCTTTGAAAATGCCAAATTTTCAGGAGAAATTATTTCAAAGAAATTTCCAAAAAATTGTAAAATTCTGGTCGTTACTTCCGCTTTTCATTGCAGAAGGGCACAGGCTTGTTTCGAAAATCAAGGTTTTAAAGTGGATATGTTTCCCGTCGATTTCCGTTATTGCGACCCCTATTTCAACGCAGAAAAAACATTTATTCCCAGTGATAAAGCCTGGGACAAATGGAGTTTAATCATTCATGAATGGGCTGGTTATATTGTTTATAAGTTAAATGGCTATGGATAAGCCCATTAAAAATTGAAATCTCTTCCCCCAATACAACGCTCTGAACTGATTGTTCTGCTACTTCTGGCTGCCATTAACTTTACCCACATCATGGATTTTATGATCATGATGCCTATGGCTCCCCAACTTATGAGGGTTATGCAAATCAACCCACAGCAATTCAGCATTTTGGTCGCTTCTTATACCATTGCTGCTGGTGTGGCAAGTTTTCTGGGAACATTTTTTGTTGATAAGTTTGACAGGAAGAAAGTTGTACTGTTTTGTTATACAGGTTTCACCATTGGAACTGCAATTTGCGGATTAGCTCCCACCTATCAATTTCTACTCATTGCCAGGACCTTAACAGGTTTATTAGGTGGAATAATCGGTTCTCAGGTTTTAAGTATCGTTGGTGATATTATTTCAGCAGAAAACAGAGGTAAGGCAATGGGGATAGTGATGACCGGATTCTCAGCGGCATCTGTCCTCGGTGTACCTGTGGGACTGTTCTTTGCCACAAAGTATGGTTGGGAAATTCCCTTCTTTGTAATCGCGGCCCTTGGAATTCTGGTTCTGGGATGCGGCATTGTCATTATTCCAAGTTTAACCAGGCATATTGTTGTGGATACGGAACCTCAATCTCCGGTGAGAAAACTAAAGCAGATTTTATCCTACAAGTCACATAAACTGGCGTTGCTTTTTACAGTTCTGGTAGCTTTTTCACATTTTACCATGGTCCCATTTCTTTCTCCTTATATGGTAGCCAATGTGGGCTTTGAAGAAATTCAACTCAGTTATATTTATATGTTTGGTGGAGCTGTTACATTATTTACGGGTCCATTTATTGGAAAATTGGCAGATAAATATGGTGCAGTGCAGGTATTTACTGTTTTGGTCATTTCTGCCTTTATTCCTCAGATTGCCATTACCAATATGCCAGCAGTTTCAATTGCGACAGCACTTTTCTTCACCACACTTTTCTTTATTTTTTCTGGTGGAAGATTTGTTCCTTCTCAGGCACTAACTATTGGAGCCGTAGAACCATCAATTCGCGGTGGATTTATGAGTCTAAACTCTGCTGTAATGCAACTGGCTAGCGGTTT
>JAIXQU010000176.1 GCA_027485575.1 Cytophagaceae bacterium | reverse complement strand
CTTTTCCTTTGTATGGTTCTACTTCTCTTAAACTTCTTAGTTTGGCAGCAACCTGACCAACCAATTGTTTATCAATTCCTTCCAACGTAACTATTGGATTTTTACCTTTCTCGGTAATTGTTGATACTTTTATTTCCGGAGGTAAACCAATTACAAGATTGTGAGAGAAGCCCAGTGACAACTCAAGGTTATTTGTTCCTTGAAGTGTTGATTTAAAACCAACCCCAACCAATTCTAAATCTACCTTGTAGCCCTCGTTAACTCCTTTAATCATATTTGCAATTAATGACCTGTAAAGACCATGCATTGCTTTATGTCTTTTTTGTTCTGTCGGTCTTTTCACCAACATTATTCCTCCGTCAAGAGAAAGTTCGATATCCGGATCTACAGCTTGACTTAAAATTCCTTTTGGACCTTTAACTGTTACTGTGTTTGATTTATCTATTGTGATTTCCACTTTTGCAGGAACTTCAATAGGTAGTTTTCCAATTCTAGACATTTCTATTCAGGATTAATAAACGTAACACAATACTTCACCTCCAACATTATTTAACCTGGCTTCCTTGTCTGTCATTACTCCTTTTGAAGTTGACAAAATTGCAACACCAAGACCATTTAGAACCCTTGGTAATCTTGAAGCTCCTGTATATTTCCTCAAACCGGATTTACTAATCCTCTCAAGTTTCATAATTGCAGGCTCTTTACTTGGATAGCTATACTTTAAAGCGATCTTAATTTTGCCCTGAGGACCATCGTCTTCTAATTTGTAGCTTAATATGTACCCTTTTTCAAAAAGGATCTCAGTTATTCGCTTCTTCATATTTGAAGCGGGAACCTCTACTACCAAGTGCCTTGCTTTTAAGGCATTGCGCAGTCGGGTCAGATAATCAGCTATTGGATCAATTACCATATTTTTTGCGTAAAAACACCCTTTCTTGAAAAGGGAGTGCAAAAGTACAGTTTTTGATTTGAACGGCAAAGCCTGATTCAAAAAATATTTTCAAAATTTCTAATTGTTTCTAAAAGGTGGTCTATTTCGGAACTCGTATTGGTTCTGTGTAAAGTAATTCTTAGCCTTTCATTGCCTTTGGGTACGGTTGGGCTGAGCATCGCCTTTATCTGAATATCAGTGTTTTGCAAGTATTTTGATAAAATTATTGCCTCTGTGTTTCCTCTTTTTATACAGTACTGAATAGGGGATGAAAAATTTCTCGAAATATTTAAATTTCCTTCAAATGTTTTTTCATTCCAATATTTTATCACTCGTTGAAGTTCTGAAACTATAGTGGGATTGTCTATGAGATGTTTTAATTGAAGGAAGCATATTTCGCATTGAATAGGTGAAGGAGAAGTGGAGTAGATAAGTGGATGTGCTTTGTTAACAAGCATTTGTTTTGTTTGCTGGTTGATAGCCAGAAATGCTCCGGAAGCTCCTAGTGCTTTGCCGAATGTATAAATTCTGGCCCAAACCTTTTTTTTCATCTGGGATGAAATAACTATTCCTTCACCCTTTTCTCCAATTGTGCCTGTGGAATGGGCTTCATCTATTATTAATCTTGCTTCATATTTTTCACAGAGATCTGCCGTTTCAGTAATTGGGACTAAACTTCCCGACATGCTATATATTCCTTCTGCTACAACATAAATTTTTCCCTTCAAGGGTTTTAACTTTTTCTCGAGGTCGGCCAGGTCATTGTGTTTGAATGACATTTTTTTGGCAAGGCTTAATCGCATCCCATCTTTCAAGCTAACATGGCATTCTTCATCATATATTATGGTATCGTGTCTTGTCGGGATGGCTGATAGAAGGGCCAAATTTGCCATATACCCGTTTGGAAAAAATATTGCCTCTTCTGTTTTGAAAAACGAAGAACTTAACGCTTCCAGTTTTTCAATGCTTTCGTTTTGACCGGATACCAATCTGGAGCCTGAAGAACCAAAATTTAAGCCATTGTGAACCAGTTGAACGATTTTGTTCCTGATTTCAGGATTGTCGCTTAGCCCCAAATAATCATTAGAATAAAAATCGGATTTTTTTTGGTCCCTTTTTGGTCCCAAAGTCCGGTATAAATTTTCTTCAATTCTTTTGTTTAGAAAATGGCTGAAATCGGGGTCTAAAATTGAATCCTGGTCGTACATGTCAACAGAATGGTCCAATCAGAACCCAACCAATGGTTTTATTCTGGTTAAGACAGTTTGGGCAATTTTGGATGCTTTTTGTGCACCAACCCATAGAATCTCATCTATTTTCTCCGGATGGGCCATTAGTTCAAAATATGCATCCCTTGCTTCCTTAAAATGTTCCATGATTTTATCAAATAGCATTTGTTTGGCATTTCCATACCCGAAATTACCATTTTCATAAAGCTTTTTCAGGTGGTTCGTTTCTTCCTCACTTGCCAGTAGACTATATAATTTAAAGGTTGTGTCACCTTCCGTATTTTTCGGAAGTTCCAAAGGTGTGGAATCCGTTTTTATGGACATGATTACCTTTCTTAAAGCTTTCTCCTCCAGGTAAATATCAATAAAATTCCCATAACTTTTGCTCATTTTTCCACCGTCTGTTCCGGGAATGGTCATAGCCTCAGCCTGAACAGCAGCTTCTGGCAGAACAAAGGAGCTTGTTTGATAGGTTCCATTAAAAATGGAGGCAATGTCTCTGGCTATTTCTATATGTTGAATTTGGTCTTTTCCAACTGGAACAAACTGAGCGTCATATAAAAGGATATCTGCAGCCATCAACACAGGATATGTAAAAAGTCCGGCATTGACATCAGAAAGCTTATCAGATTTATCTTTAAAGGAATGGGCATTTGCCAACATTGGAAACGGCGTGAAGCAATTCAAAATCCACATTAGTTCAAGTACCTCTTTTACATCTGATTGTCGAAATAGAATATTTTTGTTGTAATCGAATCCAAATGCAATCCAGGTGGCCGCTACTGAACGGATATTTTTTATTCTCTCTTCTGCAGATTTAATGGTTGTAAGAGAGTGATAATCAGCAATAAAGAATAGGCAGTCGTTATTTAAATTCTTCGAAAATTCTATTGCAGGCTTTATTGCCCCTAAAATATTTCCTAAATGTGGTATGCCTGAAGATTGAATTCCTGTAAGATATCTGGCCATTGATTTGATTTATGGCACAAAGATGAAGACCTAATTTGAAGTTTTCATCAGGTTGAAATCTTTATTCCCTGGTTTTTTACTTTGAAATGAAAAATAGTAATTTGAATTTTTAAATTTAAGAAATGGAAATCAAAAAGGTTATTGTGCTTGTACTGGTCTATATCTGGTCAGTATCGGGTTGTTTTGCTGGAAACTATATTGAGTTTAAATTCTCTGGAAATCAAATGGTTAAGGGAATTATGAAAGTCTGGTATCAGGATGGTAACACGAGGACGGAAATTAATTTGGGTGAAATGGGCCTACCTCTGGGTGGAAATATGGTCGGGCTAAATTTAAGGCAACATCCTAAAAAGACTTTTATGTTAAATATGGATTCGAAAACCTATTCGGAAATCACTCAACCAGAACAGAAAGGAGGTTCCTTACATAAATCATCAGATTATTTAATCAATCAGATTGGGAAAGAAAAGGTTAATGGATTCAATGCCAATCACATAACCATAAAGAAAAAAGGAGAAAGTCAGGAAATGCATTATTGGATCAGCAAAGAGGTGAAAGGCTTTGAAGATTTAAGGAAAATAAAAGGTGAATATCTGGCAGATGAAGATTTGTACCAGGCACTTTCTTCAAAAGGTTTTGATGGCTTTCCTGTAAAGATGAAAATGAAAATCTCAGAAAATGAAATCGTTATGGACCTTATTAAATCTGAATCTCTCCAGATTCCGGATTCAAAATTTAGTCTTGATGGTTTTCAAAAAAAGGAATTGCCCTTCGGACCGAATGGAATGGATCTGGAAAAAATAAAAAGCATGAGTCCGGAAGAAAGGCAAAAACTGATGGAGGAAATGATGAAGCAATATGGAAAATAGGAAAGTCTGAAATGGAAGTTGTTTACTTTAAAGGACTTCTTTATGCTTCTGTTTTGCATCCAAAAGCCAAATCACCCGCATCACCAAGACCAGGAACAATATAAAAATGTTCATTTAGTTCCCTGTCTATTGCACAGGTCCATATATCAGCCTGAGGCAATCTGGTTTCTAACCAATCTATACCCTCAGGGGAAGCAATAACAGCGGCAATGTGAATTGAGGAAGGTTCTCCCAGTTTTCTAAGTGCTTCCACCGCTTTCAATAATGACTTTCCTGTCGCCAGCATTGGGTCTATTAATATCAATGTTTTTCCTTCCAGACTGGGTGATGCCACATAGTCTAATTCAACATTGAATGTAAAATCTTTTTCATGTCGACCCCTGTAAGCCCCAACAAAGGCACAATCTGAGTGGTCAAAGTAGGATAAAAAACCGTTAAAAAATGGAATGCCTGCCCGCATGATGCAACTTAAGACCGGTTGTTCTGACGGCATAGAAATTTCAGTGCGCTCCAACGGGGTTTGAACTTCCTGATGGCTAAAAGGAAGCGATTTGCTGATTTCATAGGCAAGTATCTGACCCAACCTTTCCAGATTATGTCTAAACCGTAATCTGTCTTTTTGGATTTCTACATCCCTTAGTTCACGAAGGTAAACCTGGGCTAAGCTAGATTGTGTGGATAAATTGAATGTCATGAATTTTCTCAGGGGTAAAGCAAAAACTTTTTCCTTCTCGCAATATAGCTTTTGTTATCAAAAATGATTTCATTATCTGTCTGAATTGATTTTTTGAGCCATTTATTCCCAACTAATTTATCGAAAAATGTATTGAAAAATAAACTGTCACTTCCTGATTTATTGTAGGCAAACCTTAAAAATCTCGTATCAAAACAGGATTTTATTGAATCTAAACCAAGAAGATAGCCGAAACATTTTTTGTTTACAAACAGTGGTGGTGGTGAATTTGTAATCCGATGTTTTGGTGTGAAAATAAATGGTCCAAAAAGGCTATCAGGCTTTCCAAAAACCTGAAACGGAAAATCAGTACCTCTGCCCACAGAAAGCGTTGTGCCTTCAAAAAGACAAAGTGAAGGATACGCCAAAATACTCAATGCGGTTGTTAAATTTGGAGATGGTGCCAATTCCGGAAAAATAGTGTCTTTGTGGGCATAGCCTTCGCAGGGAATGACTTTAATTTTTAACCTTTTTCCATGGTTTATCCACCCCGATTTCTTGGCCATCATTGCCAATTCCCCTATGGTGAGCCCATGAACAACAGGTATCGGAAACGCTCCAACAAAAGATTCAAGGCCCTTTTCCAAAGTAGGCCCTTCTACACAAAAGCCCAATGGATTCGCCCTATCCAAAACAAGCAGCATTTTCTTGTTTTCGTTACAAGCCTCCATCACCAGTTTGAGTGTGGAGATATAGGTATAAAATCTGGCGCCTACATCCTGAATGTCGAACAAGACAACATCCACATCTTCAAGCATTTCTTTGCCAGGTTTTTTGTTTTTGCCATACAAGGAGACAACAAGAATTCCGGTTTTTTTATCCACTTCCGAAGAAATCAACTGCCCTGCATCTGCTGTTCCCCTGAATCCATGTTCAGGTGCGAATATTTTTGAGATGGAATGACCTCTTTTCAGAAGCGTATCGACCAATGAAATGCCTTTGAACTGCGACGTATGGTTGACAACCAAAGCGAGCCTTTTTCCTTTCAGGTCTTTTTCATATTCGTCAAATCTGAAACTCCCTGGTTTATAACCCGCCTTTTGGGGAAGGGTACTTAATGGGTTTGTTGCCCATTGCCCATTTGCCTTTTGAATTGACAAATTTATGGACAGGAACAACAAGCACACTGAAATCAAGGACAGGTTTTTAGGAGTATTTATCATTAAACTTATCTACCGGTGAATTTAATAAGGTCTTTCTGAAACGGAATGGCTTTGCCTTATCAGTTTAAAATTCATGAAGTCTTTGTGGAATATTCCACCTTACGCCCATGCTTGTAAGCGTACTGCTTGTTTCCCCTGCAACAAGTTGGCCACTAACTTTCCTTATTACTTGTTTGAAATCAATAAAAAAATTGGTCCAGGGTTGGTAAGAAACTGTGGCATCAAAAAATAAGACATTGACTGTTCTGCCTTGGCCCACCTCATTTCCATATGTTTCAAATCTTTGATTGTAGGACAGCAATACGTTTCCCCCATAGTTAATTCCATTTTTATCCAGACCTTTTTTGAAATAAATGGTTTTGAAACTTGCAGTTAGAAAAGAAAAAGGTTGGACCCTTAAAATTCCAAGAAATTCAGAAAAGTTAGCCCCAAGCGGATGGGCAAGTGGTTGGCTATAATGGGCATAGCTCGTATAGCTGCTTTGATGGGTGTAGGTATATGGTCGTACAAAATTATACTCAAGCTGGATGTCTACATTTTTTAAACCAAAAATATCAATGTATTTTCCTCCTGCCTGAAAGGCATATTTGTTGCCCCACCATCCTTTTTGGCCTTTAATTTCTTTTAGTAGAAATTCATCCAAAAACATCTGACCATAAATCTGAACGTTTTTTATTGGGATTGCTTTAAAATCAAGCCCAAGACAAGAGTTGTCAGGGCTACCGGCATTTTGTTCAATAGACCGATAGAAAATGATGGGATTCAAATAACTAAGTTCAATCTTAGTTGCATTTGGATAAATTCCCGGGTCCCTACCTGCAACTATCGACTCGAAAATACCTACATTTATTTTTCTGCCAAGGTTGATTCCTAATCTATGGAAAAACAAATACTTATCAGGAATTAGCCGACTGCCCGGTGTTCCTGTCGGGCCTATCCCAATGTCTCCTTTCAGGTTTGCAAATAGATTGGTGTATTGAATTTTCCAGATTTTGGTGTTTATCTTGACAAAGCTATAGTTATTGCCGAAGTCAGACAGGATTAGGGAACGATATCCATTTCCGACATGGATCCTGTCATGACCAACCTGGAAATCAATAAATTTGGTAACATTGAAAGTAAAGTATCCACGGGCAGTAAAAAAATCATAACCATTGGTATTAAACTTTTTCCAAAAGCCTTCATGGGGAATGGACCTATAAAGTTGTGGCCATTGGTTTACATAGCCGGGTGTAGTTATCTGGTTTTCAGTCATAAAGGTATAAAACCCTATTCTATTGGCTATCATACCTCTTATCTCAATTCCTCTTGTATTTGTATATTGCTGAGAAGTATTATCGCTGGCTTTTCCAAGGCTTCCGTTTCCTACAACATTGGCGTGAACATCAAAATTTTTATCCTGATAAGAAAGTATATCTGCTTTTCTTCTGAAAAGGGATTTCCACAATGGAGTTCTCAAAGATGAGGAATCATTCTGGGCCCATTCTGAATTTACTTCTCTGAAATACCGAATGTGGTATCTGTCAATTGAGGAAAGATTTTGATGGTTCCATTTTTGATTTGAGTCCATCAAAGCGACAATGTCTTTTCGACTCAAGGCTTGAACCGCCGAATGAAATTTTCCATTCAGTGCTTGTGTTTTAATTTCTGCTCTTGATATCCAATGGTAAATATCCTGGTCCAAAGGTTGAAACGTGGATTGACCAAACGTATAAGTGTTTAATAATAAATGTATTAAAATGAAAATAAACAAAAACCAGGAGCGAATCATACTGCAATAAAGCAACAGTTTTATTTTCGATTACATTCTTTGTTCCGAATTACCTTTGAATTCTGACCTTGATTAAATGCCGGACAAGACATGCTTCCAAATATTATTACTTTTTTTGCAGTCATAAATGAATGAAAATTATATCTTAGTATATTGATGGACAGGAGTATTCATGTAGTTTCTTTTGATATTCCTTATCCTGCTGATTATGGCGGTGTTATTGATGTTTATTTCAAATTGAAGGCACTGGCTCAACTTGGAATAAAAATTCATTTACATTGTTTTCAATATGGAAGGAAAGAATCCGAAAAATTGAAAGCCCTCTGTGAGCAGGTACATTATTATCCCCGGAAAAGGATTTATACCGGAATTGTAAGCCGGGTGCCTTATATAGTAGGCTCGAGGATTAATCCGGATTTACTGGAGCGCTTGTCTAAAGATAACTTTCCAATACTTTTTGAAGGGTTGCACACTTGCGCATATTTGGACCATCCGCTATTGGCTTCGAAAATAAAGGCAGTGAGGATGCATAACGTGGAATGGCAATATTACCGGGGTTTATTCGACTACTCCACTGACCCATTCAAGTCTATTTATTATGCTGTTGAATCAAAACGATTACACCGGTTTGAATCTGTTTTGATTCATGCAAATCATATTTTTGCCATTAGCAAAACCGAAACTGAGTATTTAACCAACAGATATCCACAGACCCAATTGCTGTTTCCTTTCCATGGAGTTGGCATCAACTATGAACAAAAAGGAAAAGGTAGTTATGGGCTTTATCATGGAAATTTAAGTGTTCCAGAAAACGAAGAAGCGGTTTATTGGCTTCTGGAAAATCTTGAAGTGGACGCATCATTTCCTTTTTATATTGCAGGCAAAAAACCCAATTCTAAACTGAAGGAGGCCATTGAAAGCAAATCGGGTTTTGTTCTGATTGAAAATCCTAAGGATAATGAAATGAACAAAATAATAGAAGATGCTCAGATTCATATACTTCCTACTTTTCAATCAACAGGTGTAAAACTAAAATTGATTAAATCTTTGTTTCGGGGCCGCTTTGTGATGGTGAATCCAGAAATGGTAGAGGGAACCGGGCTGGATGAACTTTGCTATATTTTTAAAAATAAAGATCGCTTAAATACCTTATTCAGAGAATTAAAGGACAAGGATTATTCAAATGACGAAAGTAAAAAACGGGAAAGCTTTTTGGTTCAATTTGATGACCTGAAAGGAGCAGATTTTATTGTTTCCACACTTTTTAATCATTGAACTGTTTCTTTTTCTTACCAGGAAAGGACTTGAATCAGCCATTTGAGTTAATGGAGTATTAAAGTGGAATTAAGAATAAAATCTTAGGAATAAGGGCAAAATCCAAATTTAGGACGGAAAATTGTGAATTATTAGAGGTATTATTTGGTTAACAGAGATTATTAATATTTTTTTGTACAATTATTCCAATCAATTTAAATTCATGAAAAAAACATTACTTACATCAGCAATTATTGCTTTTGTTTCAATGGCTTCGTTTGCTCAGCAACGTTTGGTTATACTTGAGCATTTTACGCAGGCATCTTGCGGTCCTTGTGCTTCTCAGAATCCAGCTTTAAAAGCTGTTTTGGACGCGAACGTAGGAAAAATTGTTGCCATCAAATATCAAACTTCCTGGCCAGGTGTGGATCCGATGAACGCAGCTAACCCTGCAGATGTCCAGAAGAGGGTAACGTATTACACTGTATCGGGCGTGCCAAACTCGGTGATGGATGGTAATTTCTACAAAGGAGCTCCCAGTGGTGTTACAGCGGCAAAAATAAATCAAAGATATGCTGTTGCGTCTACGTTAAATACAACCGTTAATTATACTTTAATTGGAAATCAGCCACCTTTAAAAGATTCTATGTTGATTAGCGTAAAAGTAAAGGCGACATCAAATATTGCTGCTGGCATGAAATTAATGGTTGCAGCCATTGAAAAGGAAATTAATTTCGCAACTGCACCTGGTTCAAATGGTGAAAAGAGATTTGAAAGTGTGATGAAAAAGATGTTTCCAACAGCAGATGGAACCAATCTTCCAGCAATGGCAGCCGGCGATTCTCTTCAATATACTTTCAAATGGTCCCTTGTTAAAGCCAATGGTACACCTGAGTATTATGATATTTCAAATGCAGCAGCTGTGGCTTTTGTTCAAAACAATACAACCAAAGAAATTTTAAATGGTGGATATGATGCTCCAAGGCCTTTCCTGGCTTTAGAAAGATCAATTAATAGCAAGCCTACAAAAGTAAAAGCGGGTAATGACGTTGGTTTTGATTTTGTTGTTAAATCAAAAACCGGAACTGCTCAAACAGTTAAAATTACGGCAGAAGGTGTCGGTTTGCCTTCAGGTTGGGTTTCGGAGGTTTTTGAAAACAATGTTTCTCTGGGTGTTTCTCCTGAAATTGCTCTTTCGGGAAATGCAAGTAAGACTTTAACTTTAAAAATTTCCGGGCCAAATGGAAGTTTGACTAACCAGAAAATCAAATATAAAATTAATGCAGCGTCCATAAATGGAACTTTTCCATCCATTAATTTCTCAACCTCCTTTACAGCCATCATGCCTAGTTCTACTTTGTTAATGGATGTTGGAGGTACAGCCTTAAGCAGATTTACAAGTTCATTTGCTGCTGCAAGTCTTCCTTTCCTCGCTCTGGATGCTGAAGAAAGCGCTAGTCTTGATTCCTCCGGCTTGAATTCAAATTCAATTGGAAAGATTTATTATTCAACAGGTGCCGCATATGGAAGTACTATGAACAATGATATTGTATTTGCTTTTTCTAACTATCTTAATTCTGGTGGAAAGCTATTTATGATAGGTCAGGATATTGGGTACGAAATTTCGACGTCTGGAACTTTTGAAGCAGAGGACTTTTACTCAACTATTTTAGGGGCAAGCTATCTTGCTGATGGTAGTGCTACAGCAGTTACAGTCACTCCGGTTTCAACAGACCCAATATATGGTTCATTTTTAACTGGTTCACTTGCGGTTTCTGGTACTGGAAGTTATCCTGACGAAATAGAGCTTTCTGGTTCTGCCCCAAATGCTGCAGTTTTCCTGAATTATTCAACTGGTAATGCTGCAGGTATCTACAATTTTGATGGAAACTGGAAAACTGTTTACGTGGCATTCAGAATGGAAGCTTTTTCGACTGCCAACACAGGAAATGGTGCATTTAGGAATTTGTTAATATCTACTTGCAACAAGTGGTTTGATGGAACCTTAACTGCAGTTGAATTTCAAAATGAACTAAGAGCTTTGTCACCAGCATTTCCAAATCCAGCAAAAGATAAGTTAATGGTCCCTGTTCTCGAAGAAAGAGGAAATGTAACTTTGACCTCAATTTCTGGTCAGGTAGTTAGAGATGAAAAGGTTTCTGCAAACAATGGAGGTTACCACACTTTATCAACTAGTGGGTTACGTTCAGGCATTTACTTTTTACAGCTTAATGTTGATGGGGCTAAATCTCCAATACAGAAAATTGTAATCGAATAATTATTATCATAGAAAAGCCTGGGGAATTCATTCTCCAGGCTTTTTATTTAATCCGGAATAAAAAGAATGCGAACTTTTCTATTGGTTCTAATAGGTTTTACTTTTTTTAGCAATGAATCTTTCTCTCAAAATTCATTCAGAAAATTACCAGATGTCCAACTTAAGGCTTTGGGAGGTGAAAATGTGGATTCAAAAAGCTTACTTAATCAGGAGGGTTTGACCGTCATTAATTTCTGGGCAACATGGTGCAAACCTTGTATGCTTGAACTAAACAATATAAAGGATCTTTATTCTGATTGGCAAAAAGAAACAAAGGTTAAAATTGTAGCAGTCTCCATTGACGATAGCAGGAATATTCCAAAAGTAGGTCCTTTGGTTAATGGGAAGGGCTGGACATACCAGATTATGTTGGACCCCAATGGCGACTTTAAAAGAGCACTGAACGTAAACAACATCCCGCATACCTTTGTCGTAAATTCAAAAGGCGATATTCTTTGGCAGCATAATTCTTATGCGCCTGGAGATGAAGATGAGTTGTTTGAAATTATTAAGAAAAACACACCGAAACTTTAGTAATTCAAGTCGAGTGAACGATAAGCAGCTGAAGACTTTTTTGGTTGTTTTTTTTCTTTTTTGGGCGGGTTCTTCATTTGCTCAGGAGGAGGAAGAAAGCGACCCACAGGAAGCAAGTTATATTCATGGTGATTTTCAAACAGATGCCCAGTATTATTTTTATGAGCCAAAGGTTCCAAGGGCAGAGAAATTTCCTCAAAAGGTTGGGAACAATACATATCTTAACCTTCTGTATGACAGAGGTAATTTGTCAGGCGGAGTCCGGTTTGAAGTGTATCAACCTCCGCTCCAAGGATACGACCAGGGATTAAAGGGTGCAGGAATTCCATTCCGTTTCATAAATTATAAATGGAAGGAGCTATCCGTAACACTCGGAAATTTTTACGAACAATTCGGTAGTGGATTGATTTACAGAAGTTATTGGGATTGGGGTCTTGGATTTGACAACTCCATTGATGGGGCAAGAATAAGATACAATTTGCTGGAAGGAATTCAGGTAAAAGCTTTTGTAGGAAAACAAAGAATAAATTTCGAACAGGGTCCTGCACTTATCCGTGGTGCGGACATGGAGTTTTCTTTTAATGAATTATTTTCTTCTATTGAAACCAGTGCAACAAAAATTACAGCAGGAGCAGGGGTCATTAGTAAGTATCAGGAAGATGAAGACCCGCAATTGCGGCTTCCTGAAAATGTGGCTGCTTTTTCCGGAAGAGCAAAAATTGCCAGAAATGCCTTCAGTTTTGAAACGGAGTATGCCTACAAGGCAAATGACCCAAGTGCTATTAATAAAAAGATATACAGACCCGGACAGGCCCTACTATTAACAGGTGGATTTTCTGCTAATGGTTTTGGCATCTCTTTAGGGGCAAAGCGAATAGATAATTTTGATTTCAGAGGTGACCGGGAATCACCTGCTGCATTTAATAGGTTGGCAATTAATTACCTGCCACCATTAACCCCGCAACATACCTATAGACTTGCAACCTTATATCCCTATGCAACGCAACCCCTGGGTGAGATGGGTGCCCAGACAGATATTTTTTATAATGCCAAAGAAGGAAGTCTTATAGGAGGGAAATATGGAACCAGTTTTTCATTTAATTATTGCAATATCAAAGGTTTAAAGACCACAAAAGTAATTGGTCAGGATAGTGCAAAAGGGTATAATTCTAATTTTTTGAGCTTGGGTAAAAACACTTATTATCAAAATCTTAGTCTGGAAATCTCAAAGAAAATAAGCCCAACTGTTAAAACCATTGTTTCATACATATTTATTGAGGCTGACAATCAAGTTCTTCAGCAAGCTTTAAATCTCTCAGCAAAAACTATCTATGCCCATATAGGAATCATTGATGTTGCCTGGAAATTTAAACCGAAACATACATTAAGAACCGAATTGCAACATTTGCAAACCGACCAGGACAATGGATCCTGGGCCATGGCATTGTTAGAATATCAAATGGGTTCGCACTATTTTTTCGCCATTTATGACGAGTACAATTATGGAAATAAGATTGAGAATCAAAAAATACATTATTTGGGGGGCTCAGTCGGATATACAAAAGGCACTGTAAGGGTCTCTATATCCGGAGGCAGACAAAGAGCAGGTGTTTTTTGTGTCGGAGGTGTTTGTCGTTTTGTTCCTGCCAGTTCAGGAGTTTCTGCTTCTATTGCTGCAAGTTTCTAATTCTTTTAGATTTACTTTTTTTCAATTCTGATCAGGACTATACCACTGGCATAGTTCTATATTTGCAATCCTTTTTTTAGAATGAAAAATTTAGAATCCAATATTTGTAGCCACATCCACAAGGCAATTGTTTCAATTGGTAAGGTAGCAAGCGAGCAACTGAGCGAAATATCACTTCAAGCCACAAAAGTTGAATTTGAGGGGGATTTTACTTTGGTCTGTTTTCAGTTTACCAGGTTATTGGGAAAAAATCCGGAGCAAATTGGAAATGAAATCGGAGGATATTTATTGGAAAATTGTTCAGACATTGAGAATTTTAATGTTGTAAAAGGGTTTTTGAATCTTTCTGTAAAGGATAGTTCCTGGAAAAAAGAATTTCTGGATTTTGGTGATTCTGAAATTTGGAAAGGTTTACCGGGAAAATCTGAGCGAATTTTAATTGAGTATTCATCACCTAATACCAACAAACCACTTCATTTGGGGCATTTAAGGAATAATTTTCTGGGGTATTCACTTTCAGAATTGTTGAAATTTGCTGGTTATGATGTAGTTAAAGCCAACCTTGTCAATGATAGGGGAATCCATATTTGTAAATCTATGGTTGCCTATATGGAATCCGGAATGACGGAAACTCCAGAATCATCAGGAATGAAAGGGGATCATTTTGTCGGAAAATACTATGTTCAGTTTGACCAGATTCTCAAATCTCAGGTTGCTGAATTGGTTAAAAACGGTGTTTCTGAAGATTTGGCTAAAGAAAAAGCGCCAGTGAGTATCAAAGCAAAGAAGATGCTTTTGGATTGGGAATCTGGCGACAAAGAAGTTTTAGGCCTTTGGAAAACCATGAATGGTTGGGTTTATAAAGGGTTTGAGGCTACATATAAAAGGATGGGTGTCGATTTTGATAAATTCTATTATGAGTCTGATACCTATATTTTAGGCAAAGATGTGGTTGACGAAGGATTGGCATCTGGCGTGTTTTTTAAAAAAGAGGATGGCTCTGTATGGATTGATTTAACCAATGAGGGTCTTGACCAGAAACTGGTTTTAAGATCAGATGGAACCTCAGTTTACATTACCCAGGATATTGGAACAGCCGAACTTAAGTTTAAAGAGTTTAAAATGGATCGGTCTGTTTATGTAGTTGGTAATGAGCAGGATTATCACTTTGTCGTATTGTTTCATATTTTGAGGAAGCTCGGAAGGTCATATGCAAAAGGTCTTCATCATTTGAGTTATGGCATGGTTGATTTGCCAAGCGGAAAAATGAAAAGCAGAGAAGGGACTGTTGTTGACGCAGACGAATTGATGGATGAAATGGTAAATACTGCAAAGGAAAGAACCAGCGAGTTGGGAAAAATTGCAGATTTTGAAGCCAATGAACTGAATGAATTATATGAGGTACTCGGACTAGGTGCCATAAAATATTTTTTACTCAAGGTAGACCCCAAAAAGAGGATGATGTTTAATCCGCAGGAGTCCATCGAGTTAAATGGAAATACGGCCACAGCAATCCAATATACCCATGCAAGAATTTCAGCCATTTCAAGAAAAGCCATTCAACAAGGTTTGGAATTGAAATTGACAGCCATTCCAGATTCTCTTGAAAAATCTGAGAAAGACCTTTTAAAGCACCTTTTGAAGTTTGAAAGTATAGTTTTAGAGGCTTCAACTGAATATAGTCCGGCTGTTATTGCCAACTATTTATATGAGACGAGCCGATTATACAACAGCTTTTTTGCGCATGAATCTATTTTTCAGGCTTCTACTGCGGAGAAAGTTCAATTCAGGGTTGCACTTTCAGTTAAATCTGGGGAGGTAATACGTGCTTGTGGGAAAATACTAGGAATTGTTATGCCGGAACGAATGTAATTCCCTACACAATTCTTCCATCTTTCAAGGTAATACAGCGGTCGGATTTGGCTGCAATTCCTGGGTCATGGGTTACGATCACAATTGTTTGTTCGTGTTTTTCACTAAGTTCCTTGAAAATGTCAAATACGATTTTGGCATTGTTGGAATCTAGGTTACCTGTTGGCTCATCTCCAAAAATAATTACAGGGTCGTTGATTAATGCCCTTGCAATTGCAACTCTTTGTTGCTGCCCGCCAGAAAGCTGTCCTCCTTTTTTTGAAATCTGGTCTTTCAGACCCAAAAGTTCTAATTTTTCTATGGCCCTTTCTCTGATTTGGTTTGGGGTAAACCTTTTTAGTTTCATTGCAGGAAGGCTCACGTTTTCCAGTACGGTAAACTCTGGCAGCAAATAGTGGAATTGAAAAACAAAGCCAATATCCCTATTTCTCAATGAGGATAATTGATTGTTATTTAGTGACTTAAGAATATTTCCATTAATTTTTATTTCACCTTCATAATCAGTATCCAGCGTTGAAAGCACGTACAAAAGTGTTGATTTGCCACTGCCGGATTGCCCAGTTATTGCCACAAATTCCCCCTTTGCAATTTCCAAACTGACATCCCTAAGTGCCTGAAATTGCTCCGCACCTTTATAGAATTTATTAAGACCTTCGGTTGAAATCATTTTATTTTTCAAGGGTCAAAAGTAGGATACCATATTCAAATTGGCTCCAACAAAATATAAACTTTTTAATTCGCCAATGGTAAATGTTGAAGGTCCATTTCCGGCAATTTACCCAGACTACGGAGTTCGCGATCCAACCTTCAGAAAATCATCAATATGTGTCGAATTTTTTGCAAAGCCTTTGGTCTATTCAATTGAATCGGTCGCTCATTTGGCTAAAATGTCAATATGCCTTCTGCGTATCAAAAAATATAATTTTCCATTTTTAGAATTCAGAAACACAATTAGATGAATTTATCAAAAGCCAATCCCTCAGATGGTTCAAATTGGCGGGTGCTGAAATTCGAGCCGGATCTTTCTAAGTTCGCAAAAAATAATAGTCTGAAAAACAGTGTATTAGTAAATAAAAGGAAAATAAATTCTGCCCTTTTAAAAGCTGAATACCTTCTTTTTTTCTGTTTAATGTTTCTGGCCCTCAAACAGCGTTAAAGCAATAATTCCAATATTTATGAAGTAATACCTTTTGGAAGTAGTAAGTTTTAGCATATTTGGCCCTTGTTGTTATAATTTAACTTCATTGCATATTTAAAACCGAAATGGAAAAATATTTAGGCGTAGACATTGGAGGGAACCATGTCAAAACTGGGTTGGTAGATAAAGATGGAACCATCCATGATTTCCAAAGCTACCATACTTCAGACCTAAAAGAGGATGGAGATTTTATTGGTAAGTTTATTGAGATTTTGTCTTTTAAATTATTAAGCCACAAGGATGTAAAAAAAATTGGTATTGGCTTGCCTGGAATGATCTCTAAAGATAGGAGAGTGCCTATTGAAATCCCGGCCATTCCCGAACTAAATGGCCAACCTCTGTATTTGAGATTAAAAGACAAATTTCCTGACATTGAATTTTTTCTTGAAAATGATGCCAACGCCGCAGCCCTGGGCGAATCAGAATTTTGTAAAGAAAAATTACCTTCCACTTTTGCTTTTATCACTTTAGGCACGGGTATTGGTAGTGCGGCAGTTATCGATGGAAAAATTTTTACAGGCGGAGATGGGAATGGACTTGAACTGGGCCATATCAGAAGTAGAAATGATAGACATCTTGAAGGAAATATTGGAAAACAAGGAATAATTAATCTTGCAACTGTCCGGCTGGAATCTTACCATGGAACCACGATAATCCCTAGAGACCAGCCAGTTTCAGCAACCAAACTTGTAGTTTCTGCCTCAGAGGGTGATGAGTTTTCCAGGACTGTTTTTTATGAAGTGGGCGAAATTCTTGGGGAAGGTTTGATAGCGCTAATCCGAATCCTTGACATAAAAACAATTATAGTTGGTGGAGGATTATCTGCTGGATTCGAGTTTATAAAGCCAGGTGTTTGGAAAGTACTTAATGCATATTTACCTCCCTATTATACCAATTCCCTGGATTTCAGGTTAGCCACTTTGGGAAATGATGCAGGAGTTTTAGGTGCAGCAGCACTTTGCTTTTAATTTTTTGAACCAAGCTTTCAGTTTAATTATTGAGAAGGGGCTTCTGGAT
Source organism: Cytophagaceae bacterium (assembly GCA_027485575.1). Classification (GTDB taxonomy): domain Bacteria; phylum Bacteroidota; class Bacteroidia; order Cytophagales; family Flexibacteraceae; genus CAMDMI01. The sequence goes on along the minus strand of JAIXQU010000176.1, from coordinate 26,163 downwards.
TGATGTTCCTCTATATAATTTTTTTAAATCTGATGTAGAGATTCTTTTTATTGATTCATTTCCAGTGTAATATTTTAATCAACTGTCGAGGGCAAGCGATTTTGTTTCTTGATAATTTGGCATCACCAAAAAAGTATTTTTCATTTTTCGAAATTTGAATGGAGACAAATAAATTAAATGATTTAAAAACTGTCTATGAGTTGCATAGATCTATGGAAGATAATCAGGTTATAATTGCCTATGAAGGGGAATTTAACCAGGTTATCACTCAGTCAGTTTTGTCTCTTGCCGAGAAAAATTTAGAACAAAAACTAAGTAATGGAATATCTAAAAGAAGGGCATTCAATATCGCTGTTGAATGCCTTCAGAATATTTCGAGTCATTCAGACCGCAATACTGATTTCCCAAACAGTATTTTCATTATTGGTCAAGAGGGCAATGATTTTTATATCAGTTCTGGCAATACAATTAAAAGTTCCAAAGTCGAAAACCTGAGAAGAAAGCTTGACCAAATTAATAATCTGGATTCAGATGGTCTTAAGCAATTACACATGCAGGCAATTAAGGAATCATTGAAATCTAAGGAATCCAATAATGCAGGTTTAGGCCTTATTTCAATTGCAAGAAAATCTGGAAAGAAGCTGGAGTATCAATTTACTCCGGTTGATAATGAGAATGCATTTTTTTCGTTTCAGGCCACTTTTATTCAAAAAGAAGATAATATTTAACTATGGAAACTCTAAAGCTACAGCCCACTTTTGAAACCCCCTCCGTTTTTCTTGATTCTTCGATAGGAAAACTTGAGTTTTCTGGCAGGTCTTTACCAGAAGATACCGCCACTTTTTACAAGCCAATTTTAACCTGGATCGAAAGTTATCTTCTAAATCCAAGTGAAAAGACTGAGATCAATATCAAACTAGAGTATTTTAATACAGCTACCAGCAAAGTTTTACTTTCCATGCTCACTAAATTTAAACGTGGCGAGAATGTTACCATAAACTGGTTTCATTTTGAGGATGATGAAGATATGCTTGAGAGTGGTAAGGAGTTTGAAGAGTTGCTTCGTCTTCCGTTTTCTTACCATACCTTGGATTAACTTTTTATTTCATTTTCTTTGATTTAAGAAGAAAGAGGTTCAGTTTTGAATCTCTTTTTTTTTTGATCAGATTGAATAAAAATATCCAAATTAAGTCTTTAACAATTATTGGCGCAGGATCTTGGGCTACAGCACTTTGTAAAATATTTTCAGAATCTGGAATAGAAATTAAGTGGTGGTTTCACCGACAGGAAGATGCGGAACATTTTTTGGAATTCTCTCAAAATCCCAGATATTTAACTGATGTCGATTTTAAAGGGAGGAAAATCCAGGTTTTTTATGACCTTGAACTTGCACTTGAAGGAACAGATGCCGTCCTTATAGCAGTTCCATCAGCTTTTGTTAGTCAGGTTCTTCGGCCAATTCGGAAAGAATCTTTGCAAGGAAAAAAACTTATTTCCTCCATAAAGGGCATAATGCCAGCTGAATTACAACTGGTCACTGACTTTTTTGCCAGTCATTTTGCTGCCGACCCAAATGATATGGCGGTGATTGGTGGCCCTTGTCATGCAGAAGAGGTGGCATTGGAAAAACAAAGCTATCTGACCGTTGCTTCCTTAGATTTGGATTTGGCAAATTCCCTAAAGGAAATCATGCAAAGCCGCTACATTTCTGTTCAGACTTCCGGAGATTTGGATGGACTTGAGTGGGCCGCGGTATTGAAGAACGTGTATGCCATTGCTTGCGGGGTTTGTCATGGCCAAGGTTTCGGGGATAATTTTCAGGCAGTTTTGGTTTCAAATGCTATGCAGGAAATGAATTTGTTTCTTCATCATTATTCTCCTTTTGAAAGAGAGCCGCTTAGTTCAGCGTATTTGGGAGACCTTTTGGTAACTGCTTATTCTACCTTTAGCAGAAATAGAACTTTTGGCAATATGGTTGGAAGAGGGTATTCCATAAAAGCAGCTCAGATTGAGCTAGGAATGGTTGCTGAAGGGTATTATGCCATAGAAGGCCTGTACAAAATGAAGCAAAAACTTGGAATTCAATTGCCAATAGCTGATTCCATGTATGCCATTTTCTACCAGAACGCAAAGGTTAAAGAGGTGATAGCCAGGCTAAAAGAAATTCTAAAGTAATTTTTTTTATTTCCTCAGGTAGGAAACAATCAATTCTGCTGCTTTAGCAGAAGCACTGGGTTTTCCGATTTTTTCTGCAATCTCGTCATAGTTTCTTAGAATTTCTTCTCTATCTGAACCGCCAACTTTTATTTTTTCCATTTCAGTTCTGATATTGCTTGGATTGAAATCATCCTGAATCAACTCTGCCACCACCTTTTTGTTGGCAATCAGGTTTACAAGAGAAATATAAGGTACTTTTATCATTAGCCTTATTATCCAGTAAGAAAGCAAATTTACCCTGTAAACTACCACCTGAGGAACCCTGAACAATGCCGTTTCAAGGGTTGCGGTTCCACTGGTTACTATGGCCATTTCTGCGTTTTTCAATAGGTCATAAGTCTGTTCATAAACGATATGAACCATTCCATTTCTCCTGAAATTTTCATAATATTTTGCAGGAAAATTATCCACTCCAGCCACAACAAATTGATGATTGGGAAAGGCAGGTAAAATACTGAGCATCCTGAACAAGGTGCTTTCGATTTCTTTATTTCTGCTGCCTGGGAGGATTGCAATTATTGGCTTTTCTTCCAGAGAATTTTGCTTTTTGAAGTCCGGATTTGGCTTGAAATCGCTTATGGCATCTAAAATAGGATTTCCAATATAGTCCACTTCATAATTGTTCTTCTTGTAGAAATCCTTTTCGAAGGGCAGTATGACAAACATTTTATCAACAAATGCCTTAATCTTTTCCACCCTGCTTACATGCCAGGCCCATATTTTGGGCGAGATATAGTAGTAAACTTTAATACCGTTTTCCTTCGCAAATTTGGCAACCCGTAAATTGAATCCCGCATAATCTACCAAAATGAGGACATCGGGCTTTTCCTGGGTGAGTTCCTTTTTAACTAGTTTTAGTGCGGCCCTGATATTTCCAAGTTTTTCAATGATTTCCCATACGCCAATTAAAGCAAGTTCTTCATAGTTTTTGGTTAAGGTGACTCCGGCATCATGCATAAAGCCACCACCAATGCCCGTTGCTACTGCTTCCGGATCTTTGTTTTTTATAGCCTTGTAAAGATTGGCACAATGTAAATCTCCCGAGCGTTCCCCAGCGATGAAATAGTATTTCATTTTATTGATTTTGAGATGTTCTGGCTTTGGATAAGTCTAGCCAAAATATTCCACATAATTTTTATGCGTTTCCTGAAGTGTGATTTTGAATAGTTTTCCTGTAGAAACTTTTTCAATTTCAGGGGCCAGAATTTTCCAAAATTCCTGAACCAGGGTTTCGCAACTGGTCATTTTTCCTTTTAAAAAATCCACATCCATATTCAGGTTTTTATGGTCTATTTTATCCACAATCAATGTTTTGGTCAGGGTTCCCAATTTTTTTAAATCAATAACAAAGCCAGTTTCAGGATTGGGGATCCCTACAACTGTGACAGTAAGTTCAAAGTTGTGACCGTGATAATATTCATTGGCGCAAGGTCCAAAGCAAGCCTCATTTTCTTCCTTGGTCCAGCTTGGGTTATGCAGTTTGTGGGCTGCATTAAAAAACTCTTTTCGGCTAATGTAAACCATTAATTTATTTAATATCAACAATTAGGTGTTGAGGCAGAACCTGCAATCTTAACAGCCAATTCTATTATTTTTTTCTTCAAAAAGAAGATTTCTTTTGCGAATCGCGGAGCAAATATAGGAAGAAGGGTATACCAATCAATGAGGTAATCAAACCGATGGGTAAACCAAATGGTTTAAATGCCACCCGTGAGATCAAATCGCATAGCGATAAAAACAAGGCACCTACCAAAAATGTCAATGGCCAAAAACCATGTCTGGTAACTGGAATCAACTTTCTGGCCCAGAATGGCACCACAAGGCCGACAAATCCAATGGGTCCAATGAGGCAAACAATAGTTGCAGTCAGAAAAGCACAAATTGTCAAAAGTGCGAATTTTGTTTTGCTTGAATTTAAACGAATTGAATCGGCTTTTTCATCTCCCAATAACAGCATATTCCAGGATGAAGAACCCAACCAAAGTGTGAGTAGCCCGAGAGAAGAAAAGGAAAGAGCAAAATAAAATGAATTCCAATCGGATTTATCCAGATTCCCAAACGCCCAAAATAACAAATGTCTCACCTCAGTTTGTCTTGCAGCATAATAAGTGAGTAGGCTGAGTAAACTATTGGCCAAAATTGAAATAGCAACCCCAATTAAAAGTAAAGTGCCATTGTCCACTTTTTTTTTCGACAAGCTTAATACCAAGACTGAGCTGATCATCGCTCCAATAAATCCCCAAAAAGGAATATAATAAAATTGAGAATAAAAGTTTGGTAACCACCCCAATGTAGCCAGGTTAACTCCCAGTGCGGCTCCACTGGCCGTGCCCATTGTATACGGGTCTGCAAGAGGATTACGAACTACAATTTGCATTCCTTGCCCGGCCATTGCCAAAACTCCGCCTGCCAGGCAAGCCATTAAAAACCGCGGCAGCCTAACATTCCAAATCAAATTGCTTGCAAGGTTTTCAGGATTTCTGTGTAAAAGTGATGCAATTACAGAGTCCCATGTTGTCTCAATCGTTCCAAGACGGATAGAAAATAGGAATATGGCAAGAAAGCCAATAAAAAATAACAAGAAATACAGCCTTGAACCCTTCAAAGAAAAAGCTTTGGTTAACAATGGACAAATGTAAGGTAAACATTGATTGAAGGCCTTCAACCATTGGGTCATACACTACTTTTGTTTTGTAAAAACCCGTACTCTGAAAGCACAGGTTTGTGAGCCAATTCAGGCTTGCCAATTTTAATATGAAAGATAAAACTACTTTGACTCTAGTAAATAAGGATTCAAGCCCAGCCTATACTGTTGGTGAACAGCAATTTAGCCTGGATAAAATAAAATCTCCGGCCATTTTGCTCACAGCAGAGGGGATGGTTATCAAGTCCAATAAAGAAATACAAACCTGGATAAAGAAATCTCCCAAAGAAACCAAAGGCAAGTCTATTCTTGAGATTTTTCCAGAGCTCAATCATTTTATCATCGAGGAAATCAGTTTTTTATATCCGGGAAAATCTTTGGTAAAGGAATTGAAATCATCAAAGTTGTCCTTTTTTCATACCTATTACAACAACCAGGTGGCCATTCTACTTTTGGCTACCGTTAAGGATTCCGGGTTAAATGGTGATTTTTTTCAAGAACTAAATGCCCAGATAAAGAAGGAGGGAGTTCTTCACTCCGATGGTTTGAAATTGAAAGGCCTTTCTGAAAGTTGGAAAAATAGTTCTAAAGAATTCAATGTTCAATTGCTTCTGGGTGAACTGGCACAACTTTCTGTGCAGGAAAAGAACGAGGTTTCATTCATCCGGAATGCTGTCGAGTTCATTTCTAAAAGAATGCATCAGGATTTGGTTTATATTGAGAAAATAGCCCCATCTATGGGTGAAATCTCTGAACTTGGAGCTGAATGGTGGTCCGGAGCCAAATACAGGATTGAAGAACTTAAAAGCCTTTCTGATTGGGTAAATCCGGTTGTGGTTAACAGCAAAACGCAGCTTTATCTCCTGGATGATGAAATATTTGAAGTTTTAAAGGAGGGCTCAATAGATTCAAATTCTTCAAAGCCTTCAAGTCTTTTGGCTTTACCTCTCCTTCATCAGGGAGAGTGTTTGGGCGTTGTTGGTTTTATCAGTTTTTCTGAAAGCGGAAAAAAACCTGAATTCGAATACAATGGACTTCTCATTGCTGACCTTTTAAGTGTGATTTTATCGGATTACAGAGATAAAAGTTTTGAAAACCAACAATTAAACCGATTTCAAAAAATAGCTGATTTTAATGGTTCTGCTTGTTGGTCAGTTTCTTCGGATGGCGTGGTTGGTTATTTTAATCAATCGTTTATTGATGCGGTGGTTAAAAAAGGTGCTGGATTTGGAACCAAAGTATCCTATCCAAAAAATAAGGAGGGGAAAACTGCTCAAGGTTTTTCAGATTGGGAAGAAGAGTACAATAAGGCCTTTTCCGGGGAATTGATTGAATTTGAAATTCAGTCCATTGATTCTGTCGGCAACGTTTTCTGGTGGGAAATCAGATTAATCCCAATCGAAAGTGAAAATTTAGGTTACGCCGAAGTTTTAGGCATTGCAAATGATGTAACCAAGTTTAAAAAACGCGAAAATGAAGCACAAGGAAGTCACCAGCAATATGTTGAGTTGATAGATGCTTTTGACGATATTTATTTCCAGGCAGATAAATTTGGGAATTTAACCTCTGTTTCTTCAGGTATTTTTAAAGTAACAGGAATTAAAACGGAGGAGGTAATTGGTACGAATATTAAAACCTATTTACCAGCACCTGACCAATTTCATAAACAATTGGTTTCTCTTAGAGATGGAAACCTGGTAACCGGACTGGAGCTTTGTTTAATGGGGAAAGAAGGGAAGGAAATCTGGTTAAATGCCAATTTAAAACCAATCCATTCCTCCTGGAATGAGTGGATGGGTTTTGAGGGAATAGCCAGAGATAACTCAGCCATGAGATTTGCCCAATGGAGCGAAACAAAATCAAAGCTGGAAGCAAATGATGCCTTGAAAGTTAAGGAGAGATTTCTTGCAAATATTAGTCATGAAATAAGAACTCCACTTAACGGGATAATGGGAATGGCCCAGCTTTTGTACGATACCCAATTGAAAGAAGGTCAAAAGGAATATGTTGAAATAATTCAAAGGTCCGGAGATGCTCTTTTGCATATTTTGAATCACCTGCTTGACTTGAGTGATGCCGAAACGGGTAAAATCATATTGAAGTCTACTGAAGTTTATTTGCCCGATTTGGTAAAAGGTATTTCCCGACTTTATATGGACCAGGCAAGACTCAAGAATATTGAGTTTTCTTACGAAATGCCTTCAGAACTTGAAAATGTTCTTATAGATGAAACCAGGTTTTATCAATTGCTTAATAATCTGGTTTCCAATGCTTTTAAGTTTACTATCCAAGGCTCCATCAAAATAAAAGTTTCTATAGACAAGTCTCTTTCAAAAGAGTTTTTATCCGTTGAAGTTTCTGATACCGGGTGCGGACTTTCGTTTACCGAACAGACGTCCTTAAAACAAATGATCGCCTCGGAAAATCCTGAATATGCTTTTCAGGCCACAAAAGGTGGAGTTGGTTTGCTGACCTCTAAGTTGATTGCCAAGGCGATGTCTGGCCAGTTTGGGTTTGTTTCTTCGCCAGGAGTGGGATCCACTTTTTGGTTAAAATTACCATTCATTCCAGTGGTTCCGTTGGCAAATCAAAGTCCAATCGCATTGCAAAAGACTTCATATTTTGAGGGATTTGTGCCGGAAGTTCTTTTGGTGGATGACAATGCGATCAATTTAAAAGTTGCGTATGAAATTTTAGTGAAGTATGGTTGTCAGGTTGGTGTGGCCACCAATGGTGAAGAAGCGGTAGATAAAATTAAATCGACTTTTTATCATGTAGTCCTGATGGATATTCAAATGCCAGTCATGGATGGGGTTACTGCAACTAATATAATCAAAGGCCTCGATTTGGATTGGTGTCCTCCGATAATTGCTATGACAGCCTATTGTCTTAAAGAGGACAAAATGAGGTTTGTTGAAGCAGGAATGGATGACTTTATTGCCAAGCCCATTTCAGCTGATAAAATATTAAGTAAAGTAAAATACTGGACTGAGAAAAGTTTTGGAGCTTCCCGAAGAAATTTGGAAATTACAGATGATTTAGTTCCTGAGGTTAAACACCTGACAATTAGAGGAGAACTGGAATCGATCTTTGATTTTGAAGCTTTAAAAGGACTTTACAAACACCTGGGTGAGGATATTTTACTTGACAGCATCCATGAGTTTGCCATGGAAACATCTAAGTTGCTTGAAGAAATGGATACAGCTTTGCTTATGAAAGATTATGAAACATTAAAGAGCCATTCACATACGTTGAAAGGCAATGCAGGTACATTTGGCGTCAATCAGTTGTCTGCCATCGCTAAAGAAATTGAATTTGATTTGAAAAATAATAAACTTGCCACTTTATCAAGTCAAATTGAAAAATTAAGAGACTCAGCCAATCAATTCTTAAAATCTTATAACCTTTTAAACAAAAGCCATGAGTGGAAAAATTAAAGTTCTCATTGCAGAAGACAGTTCTGTAATTCTAAATCTGACCAAGAAGATTCTTGAGTTTCAGAATTGTGAGATATTCTCAGCAAAAAATGGACAAATAGTCCTGGATATGCTTGCTGGTGGAGAGCAGTTTAATGTGATTCTAATGGATATCAATATGCCGGGAATGGATGGAACGGAATGCACAGCCAACATTCGAAAATTAAATGACCCGTCCAAAGCCAACATTCCAATCATCGCCATTACCGGGAATGCAAAAAACCTGAGTATGGAAGATTACAAAGCGCAAGGATTTAACGACTTTCTACAAAAGCCATTAAATTTTGATGTTTTGGTAGAAAAGGTAAAAGCTTTGGCATAATTCATTTAGCCAATTCCAATAAATTTAGATTCTGCTTTTACAGTGTCTGCAAAAGCACAGGATCGAATGAAAACGGATTTGACGATCTTTGCCTTGACCGTAGGAATCACGAGGAAAAAGAAGCAGAAAAGTTGCATCTGGATAATTCATATCTCAACGTGAAAATGGTGGCTGCATATCTTTTAGGTTCAGCGTTGCTGTCACAGAAAACTGTAACCAGACGGTCTGGCTTTCTAAATTTAGTGAAGAGGACTTAAAAGTAATTCAATACCAGTCCGTTTTTTACGCCTCCGGAATTGGAAAAATGATTGATATTTTGGTCCCTTTGTCTTTTTCGGATGAAATGTCAATTGAGCCATTTAATTCGTCCACAAGGATTTTGCACAAATAAAGACCTAAACCTTTTCCTCCTTTCCCTGGATGGAATGTTTGGTAAAGCTTAAATAGATGCTTTTCATTTTTATTGAGGTCTATACCTATGCCATTGTCAATTATAGAAATCAGGCATTTATTTTTTAAAACTTCCGACCTGATTTCAATTTTGGGCGTTTTGTCAAGAGACCTGAACTTAATTGAATTCGTAATTAATTGATTTAAAATGGTTTCTAAATATGACCTGACCGATCTGATTTTAATCGCTTTTTCAAATGACGGGGTTACATATTTTTTGAAGGCCGAAAGGTCGGCTGGAATTTTGGCCATAGCATTAATAAAGACATTATTAAGATTGACATCTTCAAGAAGGACAGGACCTTTGTTTTTAACAGTCAGAATGGTGTTTAAATCTGAAATCACCATATTAAGATTGACGGAAGATTGATGCAATTTTTCAAAAATCTCGTGATTGAGTGGGGTGAGGCCATTTGGATCAAGGGCAGACGAAAGCATTATAATATTTGCAATTTGGGCCCTCAGGCTATGGGAAGTTATGTAGGTAAACTCTTCAAGGTCTCTGTTTTGAACAATAAGATGTTCTAATATCTCCTTTCGCTCTTCTTCCTTTTGCTTTCTTTCAGTGACATTTCTAAAGCATACAGCCAGACCATCTTTTGAGGGGTAAATACTTATATCAAACCATTGATTATTAGGCGAATAGAACTCCTCAAATTGAACAGTTATTTTTCGTTTTTTCGCCTTTCTGAAAAACTGGTAAAACTTAAATCCCTCTTCTGCCGGAAATATTTCCCAAATATTCTTTCCATAGAGGGATTCTCCGGTTTTTCCAAGCAAACGTTTGGCTTCGTTGTTTGTATTTGTAATCAGCCAGTTTTTGTCAATCACAAATATGGCATCTGTTACACCCTCCAATATATTATGCAGCTTTACCGCATATTCCCGATTTCTTTTCTCGGCATCTTTTAGACTACTGATGTCGTCGGCAATCAAAAGGTACTGCGAGGGTGCCTGTTCCCCTTCAACTATGGAAATTATGGTGCAATTTGCCCAGAAATATTGCCCCGATTTCTTTAAAAATTTCTGTTGGGCATTCCATATTTTTTTGGTTTGAATAATTTCCCAGATTTCATTAAAATCTTCCTGGGTATAAATATTGGATAAAAGAGCGGTCCATTTTTTTCCTATCAGCTCTATGGATTCATTGCCAGTTTTTTCTAAAAGACTTTCATTTACAAAGACAAGGTGTCCTTTCTCATCCATCAAACCCAAAAGACTTATTCTTGAAACAGCGTCTTGAAAATTTTCAAGGTATTTGTATGCATTTTCTGTTTTGGTTTCTGCTTCAACCTGTTTGGTAATATCCATCGCATGGACAACCCGGGCATTGTGCCCATTAAATTTCAGGGCATTGGATTGTAGTTTTACAAATATGGGAGATCCATCTTTTTTGAAATGCTTCCATGTTTTTTCGGAATATTTCTCAAAATCGTTGGAACGTATTGCCATCAGCAATTCTTCAATATCCTCCTGCTGTCTTATTTGTCTGACTGTCATCTGGAAAAACTCATAATGAGAATATCCATAAAACTTAATCGCAGCATCGTTTACCGCCAGAAAATAAAGAGTCTCGACATCATAAACCCACATCGGACTTGGGTGCTTATAAAATAAAGCCTTGAATGTGGATTCAGATTCAAAAAGCCTCAGGCCTTCTTCTTTTTGTTCGGTTATTTCTATCAGTAGAGCATCTAACCTTTCTATCAGGCCGAGATTGTCCTTTACCAGTTTTTTCCTTTCCTGAATCCACTTTACCTTTCCGTTGGGAGTAATTATCCGGTATTCAGATTGTTCAAATGTATTGGAAAGCAGTACTTTAGAGAACAAATCTACATAAGGAGCATCTTCAGGATGAATTGACTCTACCAAAAGTCTAGGGTTTTCTTTCAGGACTGCTATCGGGTATTCAAATAGTTCTTCAAATCCCTCGGTAAGCAAAGAAACTTCACCAGTAGCTATGTTTTTACTCCAAACCAGCTGCCCAAGGTTTGAAAATATTTCTGAAAGAATGGATGCTCCGGTAGTTGATTTCAATTTTTGTAATTTACCCTGAAATTAAGTTTTTAACCTAAACACCAAAGTCGATTTTGACTTCAATTCAGCTTTTTATTTCATTTACAAAAAATCAATATTTTTTTTCAATTTCAAGATTCCTGTACCAAATGGAGTAATAAGGAAGATTTGACTTCCGATAAGCCACTGAATATTTTAGGTTTTTAAACCTAAAGTCTTTGCATATATTGTGCTATGGCTCCGGATTTCCATGACTCAAACTCCTGATTCATAATTTTTTGTCTGGCTTGCTTTACAAGATAAATGTAAAACGCCAGATTTTGAAGCGAAGCAATTTGAAGCGCCAGGAATTCTTTGGATATGAACAAATGTCTGAGGTAAGATTTAGAATAAAACTGGCTGGAATAACTTTCTAAACCTGGGTCAATGCTTGAGTTGTCAAATTTCCACTTCTCATTTTTAATGTTAATAATGCCTTGGGTTGTAAAAAGCATTCCATTTCTTCCATTTCTTGTTGGCATAACACAATCAAACATATCAACTCCCAGACCTATACATGTCAAAATATTTTCAGGCGTTCCAACACCCATAAGATATCTTGGCTTGTCCTCGGGTAAAAACTCATTCACCCACTCTGTGTGTTCATACATCAATTCGGCAGGTTCTCCAACTGAAAGTCCACCTATGGCATTTCCATCCATTCCGCGGGAAGCAATAAATTCAGCTGACTCTTTTCGCAAGTCTTTATAAGTAGAACCTTGGACAATGGGAAACAAGTTTTGGGTATGCCCATATTTGGGTTCAGAATCTTTCATAAATTGTATGCATCTATCAAGCCATCTATGCGTTAGTCCCATTGAGTCTCTTGCATATTTGTACTCAGAAGGGTAGGGTGGGCATTCATCAAAAGCCATTACAATATCTCCTCCAATATACCTCTGGATTTCCATCGCTCTTTCTGGTGTAAAAAGATGGCTGCTTCCATCAATATGGGATTTGAATGTTACCCCTTTTTCGGTTATTTTTCTTTGTGCAGCAAGGCTAAAAACCTGGTATCCACCGCTATCTGTCAGGATTGGTTTGTCCCAATGGTTGAATTTGTGCAATCCCCCGGCATTTTCTAAAACATCTAGACCAGGTCTTAAATAAAGATGATAAGTATTCCCAAGAATTATTTCTGCTTTTACATCCTGGTGCAGTTCTCTTTGATGAACCGCCTTTACTGTGCCTGCAGTTCCTACTGGCATAAATATGGGAGTCTCTATTGTTCCATGGTCTGTTTGGATAATTCCAGCCCTGGCTTTAGAAAATTTATCTTTTGATTGCAGATCAAACTTCATCTTAAATTCCTTTTGTGTTGTTTTGCAGTGCAAACCTAGCCATTCCACAGAAAACCTTATTGAATGTTAGAAACTTCTTTTTCAACTATAACTCCTAAACAGTCAGGATATTACTTTCCACCCGAATGGGCATTACACGCTTCCACCTGGTTAAGCTGGATTCAAAAGGAGGCTTCCTGGCCGGGTAAACTTGAGGAGGCATACCCTGCTTATTGCGAATTTATCTCCAAATTGAGTTTTTTAGAGCAGGTAAATATCAATATTGCAGACAAGGAAATGGAGCAATCTGCCATTAACAGATTAAAAAAATATGAGCTCAATTGGCACAATGTTAAGTTCCACTATTTCCCAACCAATGATGCCTGGTGTCGTGATCATGGTCCCGCTTTTTTGCTTCATAAAACCCAAAAAGGAAAAAGAGCAATTATTGATTGGGGATATAATGCCTGGGGAGAAAAGTACCCGCCCTACGATCTGGATGATGTTATCCCCACAAGAGTAGGTGAACTGCTTGGTTTAGAAGTTTTTAATCCTGGTATTGTAATGGAAGGTGGCTCAGTTGAGTTTAATGGAGCCGGCACCATTCTAACTACAAAGGCTTGTTTGTTGAATCCCAATAGAAATCCCAGCCTAAATCAGGAGCAGATTGAATGGTATTTAAAAGAGTTTTATGGAGCAGAACAAATCTTGTGGTTGGGCGATGGTATTGTTGGTGATGATACAGATGGTCACATAGATGATATTGCCAGGTTTGTAAAGCCCGACACAATCCTTACAGTGGTTGAAGAAGACCCTGAGGATGAGAACTATGAAGTGCTTCAGGAAAATCTGAAAATGCTCAAGACTTTTAAATTATTGGATGGTAAACCCGTAAATGTGATTGAAATCCCTATGCCAAAACCGGTGATTTGGGAAGACCAGAGATTGCCGGCGAGTTATGCCAATTTTTATATTGGGAATGGGGCTGTGTATGTACCTACTTTTAGAGATTCAAAAAATGATCCGATTGCCTTAAGAACCATTCAAAGGTGTTTTCCGGATAGAAAGATTTTTGGAATCGACTCTACTGATTTGATTTGGGGCTTAGGAAGCTTTCATTGTTTGAGTCAACAAGAGCCAATCTAAACCGGACTCAGACTGAAAATCTGAAAAATAAGGGGCTGTAAAATATCCAATTTCACAGGTTTGGTTAAATAACCCTTACAATTTGGCGCAGATTCTGCTTTGAATCTGGTCTCGAAGTCTGTTTCTCCGGTTAAAAAGATAACTGGAATTTCTGATTTTTCTGAGATTAAGTATGCAGTATCAATTCCAGTTTTATCTCCTTGAATGTTGATGTCAAGCAAGGCTAAATCTAAATTTCCTTGTCTAACTATGTCTAAAGCATCATCACAATTGGTTACAATCGTAATGTTCTCATACCCAATTTCATTAAGGTCCATTTTTAACGAAACGGCAAGTATTCTTTCGTCTTCAACAATTAATATTTTTTTCAATTTTCCTGGATTTAGAATTTGGTTGATTTATTTCTTAAAAGTGATAAAAAAAGTAGTTCCGTTTGAATTGTCAATTTCAATATTCCCTTCCAATTGTTTTACAAATTCTTCGATTAATATTTTTCCAAGTGAGTCCTTATCATTTTTCTTAATTCCTGGTCCATTGTCGGTTACTCTCATTTTGAAAACATCTCCCTTATCTAAAAAATCAACCCGAAGTAGTCCTTTTTTTCCAACTTCAAATGCATATTTAAATGAATTACAAACAAGTTCATTTACCAACAAGCCTATTGTACAGGCCTTTTTCATTGGTATCTCTACGGAATCAATCTGCAATTCTAACTCAATATCCTGATTTCCAAAGCTTGAAACTAACCCCCCAAGAAGTTGTGTAAGATATTCTTTGATATCAACAGTTTCTTTTGAAATTGGGTTCTTGTAAAGCAATTCGTGAATGGAGGCCAAAGTCTCAAGCCTTTTTTGTGTTTGTTTAAGCGAAAACAGCGCTTCAGGATTCTCAGAATAGCCTGCTTCCATTTTTACCATACTTGCAGCGAGTGCAAGATTGTTTTTTGCCCTATGGTTTATCTCCTTAATGGCCAAATCTTTTTCCTGTATTTCAGCTTGTAACTTTTGCACGGAATTTTCGCCTTTTGATTCGGATCGAATCGGTTTTAAGGCATCAAGACTTTGGAGAATTGTACCGGTATGTTTTTTGGCTTCTTCCGGTGTGTTGGTCTTAATTGCAAGAACAGAAGTTTCCTTTTGGGAGATAGGTTCTGCGATGAGCATCCAACCTTCACCAAATGATTTTCCAATCTCAAACGGAAGCATATCTTGTGGCCACCAATAGCGGTCTGGAAATTTTTTGTTCTCAATTTCGACATCGACCAACCAATCAAGCTCCGGAAGCCATTCGCCGCTGTATTTTTTTATAGGTAAGGCATATTTATTCGGGCTTTTCCACCATGCTTTCCATTCAAATCTACTTCCATCAAATATTCCAAGAGCGGATACCTGGGCATCAATTGAAATTCCGATTTGTTTGGTTATTGCGACACATTTTTCCTCCTTACTAAAGTTGGATTCGGGAACAGAAATTTCAAGGGTTGGAAGGGAAATCGCTTCAGATTTTGACTCTTCCTGCTCTTCTTTTAGTTTGGAATCTGATTTGGTTTCAACTTGATTTTGAATTTCGGAAACGACACTAAATTTTGGTTTGTTTCTAAAATCGTAAATTATAGAAGACCTTTTTCCATCTAAAAAAGTTGTGCCTCGGTCAGGGTTAGAATTCCCCCATTGCCCAATGATTTCGCCTTCTGAATTTTTTACCTCCAGCTTATTCAAACCAGAGTTTAGCCATAGGTTCAAATCTCTTTTGGCTTTTTCTTCAGTTCTTTCCTTTTGGCAATCTTTAATTAAACCAGTTAGCCAAATGCCATTTTCATTATCCAGGGTTGACTTGCAGATGAAATTAACCCAGGAATTTCCACCTGGTTTTTCTATCATGAGGTCTATGGAAAAATCCTTTTTAAGATTGATGGCCTCCTCCATTGCCCGGGAAAATCTATCAAGAGACTCAATGGACAAGGCAGAATAGAAATCCTGATAATCCAGGTTTTTAACCTTCTTTCCGAATAAACTATCTGCAGCTTCTTTAGAAAAATAAAATAAATTAGATTCAAGATTGAATTGCCAGGTATATATTCCAAATTCGGCTTCTATAATATTTTGGGAGGAAATTTGAAGATCTACTGGCGGGTTCACTGGCTTAACGATAGTATATTTATGACCTGATATGGTTATTTTTGAGGCCGAAAATAAACCTGATATTTCATCCTTCAAACCAATTTTTAATCTGAAATTGGTTTTGGTTTCATCAGTTCCTGATATTAGTGCTTGTATGTTGTGTTTATTGGAATTTGAATTGAAAAATGTTTCGTTGATTTTTTTTGCTGCTTTTGAACATGCTGCAGTATTCAGGCTTTCATCCAGTATCCAAACCGGATAAGGCTCAAACAAGGAAACCAATTCCTCTAGAGTTTTGTGAAGAGATATTTCATCCCCTGTCAAATGGAATTGCATGTGTGGTTGGTTTTGAATTTTGAATGAGATAGACTTATTCAGAATTTTCAATATTGAGAATTACGCAATGACTCATAATTCCCGTATTGCAAAAGTAATAATAAATTGCAAAAACAAAACTAATTTTATAAATAATTGTAAAAAACCTATAAAATTGACTAAACAATTAAAATTTCATCTTACCCAAAAGTCCCGTTAAGGACACTTTCTTTTGCCGGTTTTCCATTAAACTTGTGTGCATATTTTTTCTGAAGTCAGGTTTGTAACGAACAATCCTACTCATCTTCTGTCCCAGAAGCCGCCATGTGCAATGGATATTTTTAGCACAGATTCGCCATTCCATATCAATAAGCCCTGGTTTCCATTTCCCATTGGCTCATATGCATGACATCTTTGAATTGGAAAATCCCATTTCAATATTTTATATCCTGATTTAAAACTGGATTTAAATTTTTTCCTGACCTGGCCGAAACCGCCTAATGCGATGAATTGATAACGGATAAAGAAATAATAGGAGTTTCAGGTTGGAAAGGTGTTGGCAATTTTGATTTAAGAATTTGAAAATCATTGTGATTGCGATTTAACCATTGGTCAAAATGGAGATAAGATGCTGTAGTTGGAAATGCTTGATTTTAGAAAATATTGAAAAAATTATATAAAAAAATATGAATAATTATACTTTTAAATATCTTTGCAAAAAATACTTAGAAAAAATTGTGATATGAAAAGACGATTTGCACTGCTTTCTTTTTTGACAATGTCCATTTTATTTCAAATCAATGCTTCTGAAATAATAATTTGTGGAGGATTTGAACCAAAATCAGAAATGTTTGGGATTGAAATGACCCAAACCCATACGGTAGAGAAACCTGTAATTACTCCGAATTCTTCCGTTTTAAATGGTCCTACAAATGTAAATATCACGTGTCCAACAAGTGGGGCAATTATCTATTTCACAACCAATGGTACAAATCCTATCCCAGGTGGAAGTGCCACGCACGTATTTGTCGGTCCATTTGCTATTTTTCAAAACACAACTCTTAAAGCCCTTGCGGTAAAAAATAATATCAGAAGCCAGATTTCAACTTCTGTTTTGACATTTTCTACCAACCCGGTTCATGCAAATGCTCCGGTTATCACGCCGGGTTCGGGCAGTTTTTCAGGCCCGCAAACCATTTCCATCAGCTGCTCAACTCCGAATTCTACAATTTATTTTACCACAACTGGAAATACACCCGTGGTTGGAACCTCTTTTACCAGGATTTATACGGGCCCATTTCAATTGCCTTTAACCGGAACCATAAAAGCATTGGCAGTGAAATCAGGGATGGGAAATAGCCCGGTAAGCTCTTCTTATATTTCTATTAACAGCCCTTCAATAGTGGCAACTCCGGTAATTTTTCCAGCCGCTGGGTCTTATTCCGGTCCAATTACTATAATGCTTTCCTCCTCAACGCCAGGTGCTGTAATTTATTATACTACATCAGGCAATGTGCCAAATCCAGGTTCCAGTTTCACAAGAATTTATAATGGACCTTTTCAACTTCCCGCAAGTGCTACCGTTAGGGCCATGGCGATTAAGTCCAATATGGCTTCAAGTGGAATTCTGGTTTCAAGTTATTCAATTGTCAATCCAACCATTGTTTCCAATCCAGTTATTACACCAGCTTCAGGGTTTTACATGGGGCCACAAACAGTTACGATTTCATCTTCAACGCCAGGTTCAATCATCTATTATACACTTACCGGAAATACACCGGTTTTAGGCGCCGGATTTACGAAACTGTACACTGGTCCTTTTGTTTTGCCAGCTTCTGCAACCATTAAAGCAATGGCTGTCAAGCAAGGTTTTATTGGGTCTGCGGTTGTGACAGTTAATTTGTCAATCGTAGTAAATGGTGGATTTACCAGAGAAAAAGTGGCAGAAGAGCAGTTGAATCCCGTTTCAACTAATTCATTAATTGTTTTTCCAAATCCTTCTTCAGGTTTGGTTTCGATTAAATGGGAAAACCAGGTAGAAAAGGATGTGGAATTTATAGTCTTTAACTCCCTTGGCACAGAAGTATCAAAATTCACTTTTCCAGAGGGTCAAATGGAAGTTAAGATGGATTTTTCAGAACTTAAGTCTGGAATCTACTTTATCAAATCAGGGGTTTCAAGTGATATAAAAAGATTGGTTATAAAATAGTTTAACCACTCAATTCAAGACAATGGTAGGCCTGGTTCAAAATTGAATCAGGCATTTTTTTTTCTATTTCAATAGGGTTTAGCAACCTTTGCCTAAATGAAAATTGCTTTATTTTTCGGAACATTTAATCCGATTCACATAGGTCATTTGATTATTGGTCAAGCTGCCTTACAACAAGCTGGCGTAGACAAAGTTTGGTTTGTTGTTTCTCCAAGCAGCCCCGATAAAGACTATAGTAAGCTCCTGCATGAGTTTGATAGATTTGATTTGGTAAGGGAGGCAACGAGAGATAATCCAGATTTTAAGGCAATAGACATAGAATTCCAGCTTCCAAAACCGTCATATACCTATTTGACAATCAGAAAGTTAAAAGAAGAAAATCCAGACTGTGAATTTTTTATTTTAATGGGCGAAGACAATTTTCGAAATTTAAGCAAGTGGAAAAATATTGAAGAATTGAGGCAGAATGTTCGATTTATTGTTTATCCGAGAGAGGGTCAAAAAGTTTCAAATCCGGACAATGAGTTGGTTGCTATCATTAGTGCACCATTAATCAATTTGTCTTCTACCACGTTAAGGGAAATGATTAAAATGGAAATAAGTCCCAAATACCTTATTCCGGAAGATGCATTGCGGCTTATAAGGCAAAAGAAATTCTATCAATAATGGATAGAATCAATAGTTGGCCTAAATTTGAGCGCCAATGACTGAAAATAAACTGTCAGACCTACAACTTAAGATAAGTTATTCTCAGATTTTGAAAATGACATTGCCAATAAGCTTTGCCATTTTTATTCCACAGTTTAACTTCATAGTAAACAATATCTTCTTAGGCCATTATTCCTCAGGTGCGCTGGCCACGGCAGGAATTACAGGAGTTTATTATCTGGTATTTTCAGCCATCGGATATGGTTTAAATAGTGGTCTTCAGTCCCTTATATCCAGAAGGGCTGGAGAAAACCGGCCAGATGAAATTGGCATTCTTTTTAACCAAGGCGTTTTTATTTCATTGGCGATTGCTGCTATCGGACTTATATCGACATGGTTTTTCACACCTGTTTTTTTTAAATGGGCAATTCACGATTTGAACCGACAGGCAGAGGCTATTTCGTTTCTAAAAATCAGAATCTGGGGCTTGCCTTTTCTCTACATATATCAGATGAGGAATGCGCTTTTGGTTGGAACCAATCAAAGCAGGTTTCTTGTTTTTGGAACGGTAGTTGAGGCTTTAAGCAATGTTATCTTAGACTATTCGCTCATTTTTGGAAAATTTGGATTTCCTGAATTGGGATTTAACGGAGCTGCCTATGCTTCTGTCATTTCTGAGTTTTTAGGCATGTTCGTTATCTATCTGGTAATCAGGCAACAAGGAATTTCCAAAAGATTTGGTTTGTTTTCTACTTTTCGCATCAATTTTAATTATTGGAAAGAAATATTATGGTTTTCGTTCCCTCTTATTTTCCAGCAGGCTTTTAGCATAGCCACCTGGGAATACTTTTTTATTCTGATTGAACATCAGGGAACCAACTCATTGCAAATTTCAAATGCTATGCGAAATGTATTTGGAATTTTTGGTTCAATTAGCTGGGCTTTTGCTTCAACTACAAATGCTATGGTTTCTAACATTTTAGGTCAAGGCTTAACTCCTGTTTTCTGGAAATTGATCAGAAGGATTATTTGGCTTTCTGTTTCTTGCACCCTATGTGGCGCTATTTTTCTAAATCTGTTTCCCGAAACTTTTTTGAGTTTGTTTGGCCAAACCAATCAATTTTATGCAGAAGGACTGCCAACTCTGAGAGTTGTAAGTATTGCAATGGTCTTAATGTCAATATCTTCAGTTATTCTAAATGCGGTAGTAGCCACTGGAAATAGCAGGTTTAGTTTATTTGCAGAAGTCATCTCCCTGGTCATGTATATCTGCTACGTATATTGGAGCCTTGAGCTGAATACGTTTCCAATATGGATTGCCTGGGTTAGTGAGTGGATATATTGGATTTTTCTTTTTATTCCTTGTTTCTTTTTTCTTTTGTTTGGGAGCTGGAAGAAACGTTTATTTATCCCGTAGTTTTCTTTATAACCAAAATCAATTATTTATTCTCTTTTAATTTTTCATGAAAAAAGTTTTGACTTTGTTTTTGTGGATGTTTCTATCTTCAGTGTTGGTTTTTAGCCAGCCAGAGGATTTTCTTTTATACCCGGATGGGAATATTCCATTAAATAAAAACTGCAGTTCAATTCCTAAAATAGACAGCACAAAAGAAGGCCGACCTTCAAGACTTAAGAATATTCAGATTCCTAAGATGACCTACTGGAAAACATTTAAACCACGGCCCAAAAAAACAGCGTTGTTGGTCATTCCCGGAGGATCCTATGCTTTTGTATCCTATGAAAATGAAGGGAGAAAGGTGGCTGAAAGATTTCAGAATGAAGGTTTCGACGTTTTCGTCCTTAAATATCGGCTTCCAAATCCTGATTGCCAAAAATCTGCACCTTGGGTGCCACTCACAGACGCCATGACTGCTTTGGAACTGATTCAAAAGCGAGGCTACGATAAGGTTGGGGTTATAGGCTTTTCTGCCGGGGGGCATCTGGCTTCTAATCTGGCTACTTTGTTTGATAAAAATCCATATAAAGCCGCAGTTAAGCCACCGAACTTTGCTTGCCTGGTATACCCGGTTATCAGTTTTAAAGAGAGTGTTCATGTTGATTCTAAAAGGAACCTTTTGGGGAAAGATACTTCACAATCTATGGTCGATTTATTCTCTTCCGAATTGCAAATTTCGAAGGATACACCTCCTACACTGTTGATTCATTCAGCAGATGATCAGTCGGTCTCTTACCAAAATTCAGAAATATTTTTTGAAAATCTGTTAAAGAAAAAGGTCCATTCGGAGATTCATTTATTTCCATTTGGAGGCCATGGTTTTGGGCTTGGAAGGGTTGAAAGGGCAGAAGCACCGGAATGGGTCCATTTGGCCCTTGATTTTTTTGAAAGATTTTGATGAATAATAAAATTGCTGTAGTAACCGGCGGAACCAAAGGAATTGGTTTATCGATAGTTAAAAAATTCCTGGATAATGGATTTGTAGTTCATACTTGTGGTTCGTCACAAAAATCAGTTGAAGACTTAATTTCAACCTACCCAAATCCAGACCTTTTTGTATCCCGGGTGGATTTACGAAAACGTGAAGAAATTGAAATTTGGGCCAATAGGATAAAAACCGGCATTAATCATGTTTCGGTTTTGGTCAATAATGCCGGACGTTTTCTGCCTGGAAGTATTGGAGAAGAAGAGGAAAACACATTTGAAGAACTGATGGCAACAAACCTTGGTTCTGCATATCACACAACCAGAGCATTTCTTCCAGGTTTCAAATCAATTTTATCTGGCCATATTTTCAACATTTGCTCCACAGCCAGTATCACTGCTTATGTAAACGGCGGCTCTTATTGTATTTCTAAATTTGGACTATTGGGTTTTAGTAAAGTTTTGAGGGAAGAATTAAAGCCATTTAATGTTAAAGTGACTTCGATATTGCCGGGAGCTACATTTACCGATTCCTGGTCATTATCAGGAATTCCAGAAAGTAGATTTATGAAACCAGAAGATATTGCTGAATTAATTTGGGCAGCCTATTCTCTATCTGAAAATTGTGTTGTGGAGGAGATTTTGTTAAGACCCATTTTAGGGGATATTATATAGAACAAAAAAGGGCCAACCGGCCCTTTTTTGTTCTATATAATGTTTCTATTTTAAATCGTTATCCCTGTTAAGAATGTAAAATCAACCCCTGAACCCACCAGATTCGTTGCCCCAAAAAGGTTGGTTGTGCCTACACCAATTCTTAAACCTCCGAATCTTAAAGAAGTATTCAGGCCGAATCCAAATCTTCCATATCCACCATAATTGGTAGTTGCTCCAATATTAAAAACATAGTTGAAACTATGGTTGTAACCTAAGCTGAAAAATGGTTTTGTAGTGCCACCAGGTTGATTGTTAAATCCTTGAATATAAGTAAATGATGCCCGTTTATCGTAAAATTCCCGGTTCTTTTTCTTGGTGTTTGATTTGGTTTTGTACTCTCCCTGAAGAATCAATCTTGTTGGAAGTGGGTTTGAGAAAGATGAAGAAGCTTTTTCAGTTCCTTTGAATTCATCTGTTATGTAGTTTTCAATATCAAAATCTCCTCCCTTAAGGACATCTTTGATTGGAATACCGTCAAAATTTATCTGGCTTTTTCTGGAATACTGGTAAGTGTCATCTTTGTATTTAACTGAACCAATGTCAATTACAGCCAAAGAGGCTTCAAAATTTTTAAGAAAAGAAACTGTTGTGCTCAAATCCATTCCTACACCGCCACCTCTGGCATTTAGTGGGTTGTCAACTACTTCAGTTCCATCATAACCAGCTATATTCATTGTGTAATCAGTTTCAAAAACCAAAGACCGACCTAGGTCTGAAGTTTTTAGTGATATTTCTGATTTAGGAAATGAAATTGCCGCAAAGCCTCTCATCAACTTCATTCTGGCACCTACTTTCATTTTTACATCATCGCCAATACTAGGAATATCAATTGGCATTGACCAACCTAAGGCATATTCTCTCATATAACTGGCATTAAATCCAAGGGTCATGTCGGCTTTCTTGCCTTCAAATTTTGCATTTCCATTCCATATGAGATCGAAAAAGTCTCGGGTGTATATAAAATTCGTACCAAGTCTGTCAGTAGCGAAAAAAGAGAAACTCATAAATTCCTTTTCTCTTTTCATGATTTTATAGCTCATTCCAATAATGTCAATATCCAATCCTCCCCCTGCAATATTACTGGGTGCCATTTGCTTCAAGGCATTGTCTATTTTTGCATTGTCTATTCCAGCCAGATTTTTCAATCCAAAACCAGAGTTATTGAGATAAGAATATGGATTCATAATGGTGGCATTGAATGTACCATAATCATCTCCAAGTTTGCTTGGTATATATTTGGAACTATGCAATGTCCAGTGTTGATCATAGAAAACTGGCAAATTGTTTTGGGCTTTGCTTTCGATGAAGATACAAAGGACAAAAAAGAAAATAATAGGGTTTTTCATTTCTAAATTAATCGAGGTCATAAACAATATCAAATTCTCCGGTCAGGGTTACACCAATTTTATCTTTATGGTAAATGTTAATAACCTGGTTTGGACTTCCTTGATTAGGAGTGGTAAATGTTGAAACAGTTCTCAGATACTTTACTCTCGATTTTAAATTATCATATTCAGTTTCCTTCCATTTTGTTTTAAAGAGAAGTTCTTTTTCTTTTTTAAGCTCAATAGAATCAACAATCGCGTTATTAGGAATCCAATTTACAGGAGCTGAAGCTATAACATTGTAATTTAAATTTGTTTGTCCTGAGTCTGGTTTTATCAAAGAATCCACTTTGTTTCTGTTTTCATCCAGAAAATAGGCTTGAAGTATTGAAGTAGCAGGAAATCCATTTTTGATAAATAAATTAAAATTGGCACGGGTGGTTCCTACTATGCCATTATCTTCAAAACTAATATCAGATTCTTCGTCGATGGTATACTTTTTTCCTTGATTCAATTCTACCACATTGATTTTTAGCACAATAAGTTCAAATACAATTTTTAACGGCTTATAAACACCGTTAACAACATTTACATCGTTGTCAACATTTTTGCCTCCACTGCCAGGAGTCGCAAAATTTTTGAGGTATAAATCAAAATCATTGTCAATCCAACCGAGTAAAGTGTTTTGTTTTATTTCTAACGACTCTACACCACCATTCGCAGGAATATCCTGGGTCAACTTCTTTCGATAGATTAAATTTTTCTTTGTCTCTCCATCCAGAATATTTCTATTGTATATTTCAATTATTGTTCCTTTCCCAAGTGGAAAAGGAAAATTGTTGTAAATAGTTGCCCTCAAAATGGCAGTATCACTTTTGGCTTTTACATAGAAATCATCCACATCATCCATTGGAAGAGGGCCTATTTCAAGATTATTGGTTGTATCAAATTTTGGAATAATACCGCTTCTCAATACAAGTGGCAAATTATCTTGAAAAACTTCCCTTGTAAATTTTAATTCCGCCAATTGGCTGATAGATTCGACTGAGATTTGGGATGTGAAAATGGGAAGAATCCATTGAGATTTTTTATCCTTAAAATCTCCGGAGGACAAGTCTGCCAACCCACATGAGGCCATCAGACTTATAATTGCCAGAAAAGGCAGATGTTTTATAAATTTCATTTTAAAAGTATTAAAATATAATGCATGTAAGATACCTAACGAGACACAAAGCTAAGATATTTTTCAACGTTTTGAAATTGAAATAAATGCACTTCTTTTTGTTTCAGTTACATTTTCTTAGGTTTTCTATTTGTATTTTTTTGTCTGATTAGTCATGGATTAAAAGCTAAAAGGTCGGTTGAAAGGTTGCATATTTGCAGCCTCATTTTAAGCCGTTATTGAAACAGATAATTCAATCTTTTAAAACAGGTGAAACAATCCTGGAAGATGTCCCTTCTCCTTTGGTCAGAAAAGGGCATATTTTGATTCAAACCTCCAGAAGTCTGGTATCTCTCGGTACAGAAAAAATGTTGGTTGAATTCGGTAAATCCAATCTTATTTCAAAAGCAAGGCAGCAACCGGAAAAAGTGAAAATGGTGCTGGATAAGGTCAAGTCAGATGGGATTTTGCCTACATTAGAGGCAGTTTTTAGTAAATTAGAACAGCCTATTCCATTAGGTTATTGCAATGTTGGAAAGGTTATAGAAATAGGGGATGGGGTAACAGATTTCAAAATAGGAGATAGGGTGGCAAGCAATGGTCCGCATGCAGAGTTTGTTTGCATACCCGTCAATCTCGCGGTTCATTTGCCAGATAATGTAAGTGACAATGAAGGCTGTTTCACAGTTATAGGTTCTATTGGTCTTCAGGGTATTCGTCTTTTAAATCCTACTTTTGGAGAAACAATTGTCGTTTTTGGCCTGGGTTTAATTGGTCTTCTTACAGCCGAAATGCTTTTTGCCAATGGATGTCATGTGATTGGCTTTGATTTGGATCCTTCAAAAATTGAGATTGCAAAATCAAAAGGAATAGACGCCATCCAGATTTCACATGGAGTAGATTCAGTCAAAATAGTTGAGAACCTGACCAAAGGAATTGGTTGTGATGGAGTTTTGATAACAGCCTCTACAAAAGATAGTTCCCTAATGAGCCAGGCTGCCAGAATGAGCCGAAAGCGTGGCAGAATTGTATTGGTTGGTGTTACAGGATTGGAATTGAACCGATCTGAATTTTATGAAAAAGAACTGAATTTTCAGGTTTCATGTTCCTATGGTCCAGGAAGGTATGATGAAAATTATGAACAAAAAGGAATTGATTATCCACTATCTTTTGTTCGATGGACCGAGAAAAGGAATTTTGAGGCAGTGGTTCAAGCCATTTCACGGGGTCAGTTAAAAGTGAAACCCCTTATTTCAGAGTTGATATCAATTGAAAACTACAAACAAATTTACGAAGGGATTGGCGGCAAAGGGGCAATAGCAAGTATCCTTGTTTATAATGAAAACAAGGAACCCGATTCCACAATTTTGATTTCTAACATGGTTTCCTCTAAAAAAGGAATCGGGATTGTTGGTGCAGGCAACTACACCAAAATGACCATGTTGCCTATTCTGAAAAAAGCTGGAGCACCATTAAGAATTATCGCAAGCAGCTCGGGGGTGAGTGGAACTTTTTTGGCAAGAAAATATGATATTTCAAAATCTACCTCAGATTACAAACAGGTAATTTCTGCCCCTGATGTAGGGATGGTAATCATTACCACAAGGCACAATCAACATGCTTCCATGAGCATAGAAGCATTAAATGCGGGAAAGGATGTTTTTGTAGAAAAGCCAATCGCATTATCACCTTCCGAG
>JAIXQU010000006.1 GCA_027485575.1 Cytophagaceae bacterium | reverse complement strand
CTGGTTTGTTTTTCGTTGTCTGGAAAAATAACAAGGAATATTTGAGACAACAAAACTGGAGTTTAATGTCCGAAAGACCTAATCTTTCCATTTTGATTGCAATTAGAAATGAAGAAAGCAATCTCAAAACGCTCCTTGAAAATCTCAAAAATCAGGAATATCCTGTTGAAAAACTGGAAGTAATCTTAATAAACGACCATTCAACAGATGCCACAGAAAATGTATATCTAGCTTGGAAATCGAATAATAGTGCCGAAAATTTTATTTGGATAAATCTTGAAAAGCAGGATTCCGGAAAGAAAAAGGCCATAGAAAAAGGTATAGAAAAAGCAACCGGCCAATTCCTTTTATTTACGGATGCAGACTGCAAAATACAACCGGATTGGGTTGCATCCATGCTGGCTTGTCAGCAAAATTCAGGTGCTGAAATGGTTTGCGGTCAGGTGGTTATGGACAGCATCACTTTGGTTGAAAAATGCCAGTCTATTGAGTTTTCAAGCCTGATTGCAGTGGCAGCCAGCAGCTTAAGTTATGGAAAACCAACACTTTGCAATGCAGCAAATTTTATGGTCGAAACTAAATCAATCCTTGAAAGCAAGGCACTGAGAAAAGATGAAAATTTAGCCAGCGGAGATGATGTTTTTCTGCTCCACGCCTTGCATGCCATGGGAAAACAAATCGCTTTTTGCAGGTTGGAGGGAGCAGAAATCGAAACCCAAACCCTTTCAAACTGGCCAACTTTTAAGTCCCAGCGATTGCGATGGGCCAGTAAATGGAAAAATGGTTTAAAAGGCTCAAACCAATGGTTGGCAGTTTTGGTTTGGCTTTTTCATCTATTGTTTCTTTCCGGACTTTATTTGCTTGCAAACAGCCGCCAGCTCAATACTTTTTTGTTATTCATTGGCCTGAAAGCAGTGGCAGAAACTTTCTTTCTGATTCCTTTCAACAAACAAAAGACCTATTCCAGGAACATTGGCGAAATCTGGTTTATGCAGATTCCTTACAGCTTGTATGTCCTGTATTTTGGCCTATTGGTTTTATTCTCAAGCCGTTACCAATGGAAGGATAGAACCTTCCAATATTAAAATTTTGACAGAAAGGCATTATCAGCGATACTTGTAACCGATTAAAAAATTACCACTACACCAGTATAAATAATGACTGTAAAAACCATGGCCGAATGGGCTGCTGAGGGGAAAAAACCAGAAATCTTGTTTTGGGTAGGATGTGCGGGATCTTTCGACGACCGCTACAAAAATGTAACCCTCGCCATTTGTAAAATTCTTGACAAGGTCGGCCTCAGTTTTGGTGTTTTGGCAACGGAAGAATCCTGCAGTGGAGACCCTGCAAGACGGGCTGGAAACGAATTTTTGTTTCAAATGCAGGCACTGATGAATATTCAGGTTTTGGATGGCTATGAAGTAAAAAAGATTGTAACTGGTTGCCCGCATTGTTTCAATACCCTTAAAAACGAATACCCTGCTTTGGGTGGAAACTATGAAGTGCTTCATCACTCAGAATTGATTCAGGACCTAATCAATCAGGGAAAAATCAAAACCCAGGACGGCGGACCTTTTAAGGGTAAGAAAATTACCTACCATGACTCCTGTTATCTTGGGCGAGCAAACGAAGTTTATGAAGCACCAAGGGCAGTTTTGGAAATTCTTGATGGCGCATTGGTCGAAATGAAACGCAGCCGGAAAAACGGACTTTGCTGTGGAGCGGGTGGCGCCCAAATGTTTAAAGAGGCAGAAACGGGAAAAAAAGAAATCAATATTGAGCGCATTGAGGAGGCACTTGAAACAAGCTCAACTGTGGTAGCTGCGGCTTGTCCATTTTGCATAACTATGTTAAGCGATGGCATCAAAAACAAGGAAAAGGAAGCAGATGTAAAGGTTTACGACCTGGCCGAATTGGTTGCCGCCAGTTTGTAGTTCAATAGTTCCACACTTCAATTTTTCCTTCAAGTCAAATTTTTATTTGGCACTAAAAACAGTTGATTTTCAAAAATATACAAGAAGCATTAACATATTTTTAGTCGAATCCAATGGCATTTCTCCAAATCAAATTTTAGATTTGCCAAACGATGGAAAGCAATCTGGAACCCACCCTTCTTCAAAGACAAATCAGGAAAACCAACCAAAGCCAAAAGGCGCTGGCAGATGAAATTATAAAACTGGGTGGAAAAATCATTCCCCAGGTTCCAGAGGTAGAAGAAGCTGTTTTGGGTGCACTTTTACTTGACAAAGAGGCGCTTAACTCAGTGAGTGAAATCCTAAGGGTTGATTGCTTTTACAGGGAGGAGAACCAAAAAGTTTTTTCGGCCATCATGGATTTGTTTGCCGAAGGACATCCGGTAGATGTGCTTACAGTTGCAGCCAAACTCAAAGAAAACAACGATTACCAATGGATTGGTGGTGCCAAATTTCTGGCCCGGCTGGCTTCTAAAATTTCCTCCGCAGCCCACGTTGAGGTCCATGCCAGAATTGTTCTGGAACACTATATCAAACGTGAAATCATTACAGCATCCACCATTGCGGTACGCGAAGCATACGAAGACCAAACGGATGTTTTTCAGCTTTTGGACAAAACGGAAACAGCCATTTTTCAAATAGCAGAAAAGAATATTGGCCGAAATGTGGTCGATATGAAGTCTTTGGTAAAACTTTCCATCGATAACATCATGGCCAAAAAAGGCATGGAAGATGGAATCACCGGAATCCCGACAGGTCTGATAGAACTAGACCGTACAACGGGAGGCTGGCAAAATTCGGATTTGGTTATTATTGCGGCCAGACCGGGTATGGGTAAAACTGCATTTGTAATGACTGCGGCCAGAAATGCGGCAGTCAGTTTCAAAAAGGCGGTGGCCATTTTTTCCCTTGAAATGCCAGCAGAACAATTGGTTAATAGGATGATTTCAGCGGAAACCGGTTTGCCGGGTGACAAGTTGAGGAAAGGAAATCTGGAAGAATGGGAATGGGCTCAACTCCACAACAAAGTAACCGAACTTTCGAGTGCCAAGCTGTACATTGATGATACTCCTGCCATTACTCCTGTTCAGCTTCGGGCAAAATGCAGAAGGATGAAAGCACAAAACGACATCGGTCTTATCATTATTGACTACCTGCAATTGATGAGTGTTGAAGGAATGAAGGGAGGCACAAGAACTGAAGAAGTAAGCTTGATTTCCAGGTCGTTAAAAGCGTTGGCCAAGGAATTAAATGTTCCGGTAATTGCATTGAGCCAGTTGAGTCGTTCGGTAGAAACCCGGGGCGGAGTAAAACGACCGATGCTTTCGGATTTGAGGGAATCTGGTGCCATTGAGCAGGATGCCGACATTGTTTCTTTCTTATATCGTCCTGAATATTATGGACTTAAGGAAGATGATGAGGGCCGGAACACGGAAGGATTGGTAGAATACATCATTGCCAAGCACAGGAATGGAGATGTAGGCACGATTTTACTTCGATTCCTTTCCAAAAACACCAAGTTTGTGGATTACGACCAAACCTTTGTCAACACTTCTTCCGGTTACATCGATGCCTCAATCACTGACCAGATTGGTTCAGAAAGGATAAAACTGGGTAGCAAATTAAATTCAACGATGCCAGGAAATGGGTTTATGGACATGCCTCCTCCTATTCCGCCACCGATGGATGATGTTCCATTCTAGTTTACCCAAAAAGTAATTCGTTAATGTTTTTCCTCAGATTCTTTGGCCTGAATATTTGAATTTTCAATCTCCGGATGGCGGATGAGTCCACCGGAATTTCCAACCTGAGCGGCAAGAAAAGCGGTAGCAAGCCCAAATCCGAATGTCAACCAAAGGAGAGATTTCCGAAATCCTTTCTGCATGTGAATCGCCCAGAAGGAAACCAGGGAAAGAATGGCCAAAGCGACTGAAAACCAGACAAAAAGCTCACCTTTTTCTTCATGTTCATGAATCAAATCATGGCTTACTGTGCTCAGATCTTCGATAATCTCTTCTGCACCTTCCCCACTTAGCAAAGCCGGTATAGCCAGGAGGGATGTAAAGGCAATCAGCAATAGGCTGGTTTTAATGACATTATCATTTTTAATAACCAGACCAATGGCAAAAACCAAAAGCCCCAAAATAGTTCCTGTAATTGGAAAATGATTAACCAGAAGATGGAAGTGTGCTTCGTTCATTTGAATGTTAGATTTGAATTGTTCCGAAATGAAGGGCAATGTAAATATTTAAAAGAAAAACTCAACCTGGAGGCATTATCAATCCTCTTCACTTAAATTAAAAATATGCAAAAGCCTGTGCGCCAATGGGGCAAGGACAATTCCTGTAATAGCTAAAATGATAATTCCTCCATAAACCGCAAAAACGGAAGCAAAAATTTTAGAAGAATCGTGCTTTAAAACAGTTACAGGACCCATTCCGGTTAAAATCATGGAGGCATTGTAAATGGCATCTATCCATTTCATTTCTTCTAAAGAATGATACCCGATGGCACCTATGGAAATTGAAACTGCCACTATCAAACCAGCAATCAAAACATGCTTCAGCAACCTTAAATAAAAGGTATTGAGACTTATCAATTTTTGATTCTTTTTCTCGAAAACCATTATTCTTTAAAAATGAATATTTCTCAAAATATTTTCCTTTCGCTAAAACCCGCAGTTTTGATTGATACAAAACTGCATATTAAAACATTAAAAGCTAATACATTAGTGAAATTATAAAAATTTAAACCCATTTTAGGAAATCACTTATTGACTCTGGATTTTCAGTAAATAAAACTGGTCGGTATTCTGAACTTCAAGAGGACGAAATTACCTGAAAGGTATTTGGTTATACTTGGATATATTTCTGCTCTTTGAGGTATTGAAAATCAACTATTTCTAAAAAAACACACCTACTAAAACCACAATGAGGGTTTTTCCATTTCTGTTTTTTATTTTTTCTCTTTCCTACGGATTTTCCCAAACTTTTTCCAATACAGGAGGGTCAATACCTGACAATGGAGTATTCAAAGAATTTACATTGACAGTCAATGGGATTTCTCAACCACTGGATACAAATTTTGGGCTGGCTAAAATTTGTTTTTCACTCAATCATCAAAATGTCGGGGATATTCAGATGCAATTGGTTTCACCTTCCGGAAAAGTGACTTTTCTTTTTGATGGAATCGGATATGATGGGGACAATTTTAATTATACCTGTCTCGGTGGACAAAACAACCCAATAATTTTCAATGAAGGTGCGCCCTTCAATGGCACTTTTCGGCCTATGCAAAGCCTTGGTCACCAAAATAAGGGACAGGCAGCGAATGGAATCTGGAAACTCAGAATCCGTGACAAGCGACAACCAACTTCAGGCCAGCTGAACAATTGGTCTATTCAATTCTCAAACCAACCTGCCAGAATTTATCCTTTTTCTTCCAGCAACCTTCCTGTGATAATGCTTGACACCCGATCGCAGATCATTCCGGATGAGCCAAAAATCAACGCAAGTATTAAATTTATCAGCCAACCCAATGGTTTACGCAATCAGTTGGCTGACAGTGCGCAATTTGCCTGGATTCCCATTGGGCTCGAACAAAGAGGCAGTAGTTCCAGCTCATTTCCCAAAAAATCGTATGGGTTCGAATTCAGAAATCCATTGGGTGAGGACACATCGCTTCCGGTTCTTGGCATGCCTGCAGAAAGCGATTGGGTTCTTTCGGCAAGCTACAGTGATAAAACCCTGATGAGGAATTCTTTTACCTACGATTTAGCCCGAAAAATGGGACGATATGCTTCAAGAAGAAAATATGTTGAGTTGATAATCAACGATGAATACCAGGGAGTTTATGTGGTTTTTGAAAAAATTAAAAGAGATTCAAAACGTGTAAATATATCGAAACTAAAACCGACAGACATTAGTGGACCCAATTTATCAGGTGGGTACATTATTAAAATTGACAAAGAAACCGGCAACGATACCGATTTTTTTGAATCCATATTCCCTCCTGAAAATGCCAGCAATGGTCAAAAAATCAGGTATTTCTATGATTATCCTTCGTCTGGAGATTTAGTTCCTGTTCAGAAAGCATACATCAAAGCATATATGGATAGTTTTGAAACGGCCGTCCATGCATCTAACTTTTCTACCCCGCTTGGTTACAGGAAATTTGCCGAAGTTTCATCGTTTATAGATTTTTTTATATTGAACGAATGGAGCAAGAATGTAGATGGATATCGGCTTTCCACATTTCTGACCAAACCAAAAATCACACAAAACGGTGGTAAACTTCAAATTGGCCCTGTTTGGGACTTCGATATAGCATGGCGAAATGCGGATTATTGTCAGGCTGAAAACGTTCCCGGATGGCAATACCAGATTGAAGATATTTGTCCGGGAGGCTATTGGCAACCACCGACCTGGTGGAAAATTTTCAGAACGGATCCCGGATTTAATTCAGAACTGAAATGCAGGTGGTTACAAGTCATAAATGAAATTATGCCCCCACTAAGCCGTGTCGCCTGGGTAGATTCTGTAAGAACCCAAATTTTAGAAGCCCAAAAAAGAAATTTTGAATATTGGCCCATTTTGGGACAATATGTCTGGCCAAATCCTCAACCCATTCATCCAAATTATTTGACCGAAACGATTGGATTTCAAAATTGGTTGAACCAAAGAGCAAATTGGATAACTGCCAATTTGGGCGGAATTTGCACTTCCAGCAACCTGGACATTCAAAATGTAAACAGGCTTCAATTATATCCCAATCCCGCCAAAGAGGAGATTGGAATTTCTGAATCTATGGGGGAACTTGAACCTACCCTATCCATAAGAAATATTTTTGGGCAATCATTTTCAATTTCATTGAAACCGAATCGGAACTATGATTTGACCAGTTTGAAACCCGGCCAATACTGGATAATTTCAAAAAACGGTATGGCAACGCGTTTTTTGAAAATATAATCCCAGACTAAACAATAGGATTTAAATGATTGATTTTCTATGCTTTAGAACCTCACCTAAATCCTCCCGAAGCCAGTTCGGGACAAGTCCTCCTATGTAGAAGACTTAGATGAATATCAATCAATTATGAGTCAAGAGCTTTTTCTATTGCGGAATTTGGGATCATCAGACTCTGTTTGTCCAATCAACGATTAAGGCTTTATAAAAACAAATGCCTTTTTCTCCGTTTTCAAAGTCACAAAATACAATCCTGCTGAAAGATTTTGGCAAGGAATTTCATTCAAGCCATATCTAATACCAAACGAACCCAGATTTCTCCCTTCTACATTTTTTATTTCAAGCATTTCAGTTCCGGATTGAGCATTCTGAACCCACAATTGAGTACCGGAATACCATATCCGGTTATTTCCGGAAATGGAGCCCTGTTTATTTGTAAATACAATTGGGGATGATGGCAGTGAAAGACATCCATTAGAACCCCTGCTAATTGCAGTGTAAGACCCGGATTGTAAAGGCAATAGCGTGGCAGATGGAATGGATGAAAGCAATTGACCATCCAAATACCATAAAACCGACCCTGAAACAGACTCAAGTAATCCGCCAGACAAAGCAATTGTTGGAACGGCAGGTCTGGCTAACACATTAAAGCCAGTTGGGTTTGAAGTAACCGGATTGTTAACAGCACATGAATCATCTGATAAAACCCTGCAGGAAACTGAAGTTGCCCCTGAATTGGCGACCAACTTAAATGGGTTTCCAACTCCCAATAAATTGGCACCCGAAAACCATGAAAAAGTTGGATTTGAAACCTGGCTTGCATTGGCCTGAAACAAAAGGGTATCTCCTTCGCAAATGGTTGCAGGCAGATTAGTGATTGAAACCGCTGGTTTTGGGGCATTTGTGACCAGGGCTATGACAGGAAATCTGGAACTTTCACATTTTGCAGCAATTTCCCAATCATAAAAATAATAGTAGAAAGCAGGATTTCCGGCTGAGTTACCGGTAATGGTTGCAACACCGTCAACGCTATATGGATAGCTCGCTCCGGAAGAGTTTCGGAAGAGATTGTTTGTATTGCCTCCATTGGTACCCAATTGAAGGGATTGACCTTGAGGAATCGTCCAATTCAGACTTACTCTGGATTCTCCCTGGGGAATATTTACTATTTTTGAAAGGAGGACTGTCCCTTGAGAATTCCTTAATTGTATGACCCTATTGCCTGAAGTGTTGGCAAAAACCAAGACAGATTTCAAGTCAAATGAACTTTGGGCATCAAAAATCAGGTAATGGTATGTGTTGGCAGTATAATATCCGCCCTGACCAATGCTGTTGTAAACGGCACCTATTTTTGGGAGATTAATTCCGGAAAATGCCTGAGCATAGTAAGTGGTGGTTTGGTTCAAAGGATTGGTTTGAAAAACCGAACCGGTATCCAATGGCAAACCACCGGTTGGATTGGCATACCATCTTATCTGATCTGAACTAAATGCTTTCAAATTATGGGGCAAAGCACCGCAAAACGAAGTATCACCAACGGCAGAAGTTATTTTTGGAGATAAAATCTGAATCCCGCTTAAAAATACGGTGCTATCGCTTCCTGCACAATTCCACACTCTTAACTTTACAACATAGGTTCCCTGATTGG
>JAIXQU010000088.1 GCA_027485575.1 Cytophagaceae bacterium | reverse complement strand
CAACCCTTCCAACATATTCAAATTCACCTGATGGGTCATTGTCGCCTCCATTGGCTGATAAGATTTGCTCGCCCATTCCGGTGTACATGCCGGCATAAAGATTTATTCTTTGGGACCAAAGGCTTTTAGAAAGGGTAAAACCTACATCTCTTCTTGAAAAAACTTCTCCTCTTGTAACCTCCGCCCGTTGCCAATAAGGCGAAAAAGTAAAAGGCACCAGCGAATTTCTGGAATAAGGTATTTTCTGATATCCCACCGTGGAATTGACTACCTTCAATCCCTTGTAAGTGAAGTTGGCATCCAGAATGCCTGGATTTTCGCCAACGTCATATTGATTGACCAGGTCGGCAAAGTCCACCTGAAACTCATATTCAAAATCATGACCAATCCGGCCTTCCAGCTGCAACTGCATGTCTCTGAGGCCAAACCGGTCCTTATCCTTGTTTATTGGATTGGCCAGATTGTCATCTATTCGGTTTTCAGGGTTTTGATTATAGTAAAACCGTTGGTTATAAAAAGATGATACAGTTCCTGAAATTTCCAGATTGTGTTCTCCATTGGTCAGGCTGATTTGAGCAAATGAAAAAGGAGAAAGCAATAAGGCAAAAGGAACCAGAAAGTAAGTTGAAAGTTTTAACTTAGAATTCAAAAGTTGAAAAACAGGAATCAGGAGTTTGGAACCAGGATTTAGGAGCTGGGAATAAAGAATATTGATGCAGCTATTCAAGCAAATTGTTGTTTTTTGTAATGATAATGCCTTCATTTTCAATCAAATAAAGTGTTAGAGTCAAAACGATACATTATACCCATGTCATCACTTATTACATACAAGCTCCCATCTGGTCCAAAACAAAGACCTTCTGGATTGATAATATTGAGCTTGAATTTTTTCTCAAAATCATAGGTTTCAGGATTGTATCTGAAAATGGCATGGTCCTCATCGCTCAATAAAAACAATTTGCCATTTAAGAAAGCGGCAGCAGAAATATCGGACATGCCTTTTACCTTTTGTTTGTTTAGCACCGCAAAATTTTGGTCCAGTTCAAAGACCCAGGTGGGTTCTTTTTCAGTAAATGCTATAAAGCACTTCTTACTTTCGTTCCATGTGAGGGATTCAAAACCTTTGTTCCGGCCGCCATTATAATTGACTTCTACACTCCGCTTCAGACTAAGGTCTGCCGGATTAAATGAATGTACATTTCTGGTTCGTTCGTCCATAACGTAAATCCCGTTGGCATCTGCAAACACGCCTTCAAAATCAAAACCTTGAAAAGGAGATTTCCGTTTCACTATGCCTTCCAGATTGGTTTCGACAAGAATGCCATCGTCAGAAACGATGAAAAATCCATCTTTGGTCTGGTTAAGACAAATATCTGATGGCTCTTTGATGGAAAGTTTTTTGCTCCAGGTGTGCTTCAGTTTCTGGGCATCGGCGCAGGAGTAGAAGAACAAGATTGGTATTAGTAATTTATACAAATGAATGTTGAATTATGAATGATGAATTATGAATGATTATGGGTTGGGAAGGCCTTTGGTTTGGTTGATATTTAAAACAAAAGGACCAGTTTTGTCTGGCTGTCTGCCATAACTTCTTCCGGCTGAAATACCCGGTGGAAAAGTTTGCTCTGCAATGGTAATGAATTGACCGTTGTCGTCTTTATAATAAATACCAAATGCTTCACCATTTGTAGAAGAAAGTCCCAATTTAGTTCTTATTTGTTGTTCCGTTGAAGGACTTGCACTCGTGCATTCAACCACAAAATAGGAAGCTGGAGAAACAACAAAATCTACTTTTAAAGTGTCTTTGGTTTTTAGAGTAAGGTCATCGGTAAAAAACCATCTTCCATTTTTCATTGTAAAATTTTGAGTTAATGGATTGTAAAATTCTACCCAATCAGGAGATTCATTGGGTGCAATCTCATTAATAATAAACATGCCTTCATAAGGTTCAATTGGTCCACTTCCCCCAATATTTACATTGTTGCTTTCTTTTCTGGTTATGTCTTTCAGCCATTTTAAGGAACTTCCTCCATTTGGAAGACGGCCATAAGATTCTTTTTGACTTGGCGAAGCTCCAAAGGAAACCGTATCCAAAACAACGGTATCGCCTGGACCAGCCAGATAATAAAGGCCTACAAATTCACCAGCTTTGCTAAGGTTACCTTCTGTATAAATGATACTGCTTGGGTCAACTGCAGTTTTGCTTCCATCGAAATAAATGGTTAAAAAGCCTTTGGGAGGAATAGTAAATTCTATAGATGGGGTAAACTTCGCTTTGTTGCTTTTACTCTCTGTTATCCAAAATTTACCAGGCTGCAAAACCAAAGTAGAATCAGAAGTATTATAAATTTCAACCCAGTCAGCCAAATCTCCTGAATCGGCATTAAAGTCAGGCTGAATTTCATTGATTTTAATATTTCCAGCTTTTAAAATGGTTTTTGACCCCGGAGGAGGAACTACAGCTGGCGGAAAAACTCTGTCTTTCAGGCAAGCCGTAAAAACAAAAATACAAGCCACCAAAGGCAGCTTGTATTTAAAACTTCTATAAAAAATACTCAAAATCTGTTTGGTGAAAAAAAAGGAATGCCCGGTTGAAACCAGACATTCCCCTTCTAGCTTTAAATTTACTTAACTATCAAAGATTTTACCACAGAACCTTTGGCATCTGTAACTTTTACAGAATACTGACCAGCTACTGTTGGTGTGTTGATTTGAATTTCAGTTGAAGCTTTTAAAGTTTCAAAAACTTTGCTGTCAACTTTTCTTCCAAGTACATCCAAAACCTCAACTGTAACTTTTCCACTTAGGTTGGCCGTTGCCACAGTAAAGTTTGAAGTAGAAACCGGGTTTGGATAAACTGCAACTGAAGCTGCATTTTTCAATGTATTTACAGATGTTACTGCATTTGTGAAAATTAACTCGAAACGGCTATCGTTTTGACCAGCCTGAGTAATAACAAATGCATACTCAGAATTTTGATTCAGGTCTATGATTGTTCCTGTTTCGTTGTCTTTCAAAAATACATCAGAAGCATCGTTCATGATTTCAAGACCCACAAAATTTAAGGTATAAGAACCAACAGTTGCATTGAATCCCAAAGGCATCACCATTTGCTCACCTCCGAATGGAAGACCATTGATTGCAAGCCTGTTTCCGGCATTGTTGATGGAATATAAATTCATTCCAGGATTCATCATTTTGTGTGCATCGTATTTGGTATCATACCCAGCCTCTGCATCATTCAGAAATTGGAACAAAGCTGCATCCATTTGGCCTGAATTGTTCTTCAATTGGATTTCAACTGCATTTTGGGCAGTGTTGGTTCTTACAAAAGTACCTCCCGTAGTTTTTGCAGTTTCAGGAATGGTAACAGTCGCACCATTTGTAGTAGAAAACATGAAGAATCCCTGACCACTTGCTATTGGATTAGGTCCGCCAACTGAAGCTCCTGTAACTGCAGTTCCTTCATATTGATACTGATTTGCAGATTGATTCCAAACTACTATTGTATTCTGAACTCCACCTCCTAAAGTAAAACCAGTTCTAAGAACGCCAGAAAGATGTGGATTTACAAACAGGTTATATCCCTGATAAGCCAAACCACCCGTTGAAACACAAGTTAAAACCTTGCTTCCAATTGAATAGCTACCTGTGTTATCCAAAGTAACTCCTGCTGGCATAAATACTCTATATCCTTTATTTTGAAACAAATCAGATGTAGTAGGTACTTTCCATCCATTGATTTCACCTATTCCGCCAAATTGAGTTCCTGAACTTACGTTATAGGTTTGGTCAAATTCGAAAATGGTCGAAGTGTTTGCTCCCGGATTTGGAGTTTCAACACCTGGCATTGGTCCTTGTGTTGCTAAATCATCATTCCAGTCAACAATGGTCTGGCCACCAAGTGCAGTACCTGTTAAATGCCATCCATTTGCAGGAACAAATCTTTCTGAAGTTACATTTCCAGTGATTACAGTACCAGCGGCTGTATTTGCAATTCTTGCTGTTCCTGTTCCTGTTGATACCAACCTGAATTCTCCGCCTGCATTCACAGTTAAATCTGCTGCTGCACCGAAGGTTACAGTTCCAGTTACTGAAACTTTACCCGTTGATCCTACGGTAAGACCTGTTCCAGCAGTAGTATTGATATTCAAATCTGAGAAAGTAACTCTGCTTGGACCATTGATAGTCTGGGTAGCTGTACCTGAGAAAGTAACTGAATTTGAACCTAAAGTTAGGTTACCATTGTTAGTCATATTTCCTGTTAAAGTAAATGGATTTGAAAAAGTTACTCCACCTACATTGTTATTGATTACAATGTTATTGTATGTCTCATTTGGAACCAATGTCTGTACAGTCTGAGCAGATGTTCCATTTAAGGTAATGGTAGAAGTACCATGGATTAGACTTCCAACAGCAGTACTGTTATTTACAAAGCTGCCACCAATCTGGATGTTGTTTCCATAAAGGTTTACAATTGCACTTGTATTGGTTATGTTTAATCCACCTTTGATATTTATAATACCAGAACCAGAGGTAGGTCTGAACCTAAATTCAGTTGTACCTGATATGTAAGTACCTGCAATTGTAACATTATTCAAAACTGCCAAAGGCGCCTGGTTAGACCCATCTTCAATTTCACTGTTGTCGTTTACAAGGTTTGTAAAATTAAATGTGCCGGTAAGAACATATTGGTTGGCAGCACCTTGTAATCTCAAATCATCACCTACGTTGATGGTTGAACCATTGTCAAAAAATCTTGCCGTACCAGAAAGTAACATGTCAAAATCCTGCTGGTTGTTGATGTTGGTTCCTGATGTTAAAATCACATCTCCTCCGGCTTTTGTTGCAGTAACCCTAAAAAGAATCATATCGGGTCCTGCACCTATCTTAGAGATGGTTTGGTTTTTATTTCCCTCCAATAATAAGGTGACAACATCTCCTACTGAACCCCAAATTGATGAATTGCTTGAAGTTACATTTCCTCTGCATCTGAAAAACGAGAAAGGAGCACCAGCAGGGTTGATTGTTGCTGCATCTACTACAAAATTTCCATTTACGATAACTGAATTATCCAATCTTGCAGCACCATTGGGCCCGGTTCCAACTGGTAAATCTTTTGTACCATTCTGGAAACGAAGATTGCAATAGGTTTTTGCTGGTATGGTTACAGTTCCAGCCATATCAAAGTTTACATTTGAATTGGTAGAATCTATGGTTACCAGATTTGGGAGTATGGCATTCTGCAAAGTTAAAGTGGCTCCGGCACCAACGTTAACTCCTGATCCACCTGCTGTAGTCAATGAAAATGCAGCAGGAACAGTCAATGAGGCAGCATAATCAACAATAACTCTTGTTGATGCGCCACCAACACTCCATCCGGCACCTATCGTTGAATTGGCATCGTCTATTACATAAGAAATACCTGGAGTGGTAAAATCAGCAGGGCTTGCACCCAATTCATTTGGTGTGATGCTCCATGCACTCAAATTCTGAAGATTTGCCTTTTGGGCCGATTTTGAATAGTAACGCAATTCTGTTGTTGTACCGGCTACAGTTCCTGGAGTTGTGGCTTTATAATTGACACATGGAACATCATTGTATTCATATACAGTAAATGTATAAGAAGTCAAAGGACTTAAGGCAGTAACGGTAACCGAAGTTCCGGAACCAGCATATACTACATAATTCCCTGTAGAACCAATCTGGGAAGTTGAAGTTAAAAAAGTAGAATTGGCAGAATATACAATTCCATCAGAAGGAACTGCATTGGTTGCATTGGAAGTAAGTTTGGCTATTACCAATCTACCATTTCCATTTCCGACACCAAGGTTCAAAGTTATTGAAGATGGCTGTAAATTACTTGAAGATGCAGAAGCCGAAGTAGTTGGTTCTGCGGCCAATCCTCCTACAATATTAAATGTAAAGAAAGATGGGTCCTGAAATATCTGGGCAGGAGGAACGTTGAAGTTTCCATATCCAAACCAGTTGTTCTGGTTGGCTATGTTTGACCTGATGGTTGCAGGCGTTCCGCAAATATTGGAAATGTTAAAATAATTGTTGTTGTTAGGCAAAAAAGTCAACTCAGTAGCAAAGTCTCCTGCCAGACCTGCGGGTCTGTAGCTATTTCCGGCAGTTGCTGAACCTATTGTAATAAAAGCAGCTGAAGTCACACCAGCAATGAATGTTGGTGAAGCGAAGGTTCCGCGATATGCAAAAATCTGGTCACCTCCATTGCTGATTCCTGTAATCACTACAGCACTACCCAAACCGTCTGTAAATGTACCTACTGAGGTTAATCCGCCCTGAAGGTTTACTACAGTTCCAGCTGGAATTCCTC
Organism: Cytophagaceae bacterium; assembly: GCA_027485575.1. GTDB lineage: Bacteria > Bacteroidota > Bacteroidia > Cytophagales > Flexibacteraceae > CAMDMI01. Next base: position 76,119 of record JAIXQU010000088.1, on the reverse strand, counting down.
CAGTTGAAATTGGAGAAGTCCAAACATATTCAACGTTTGTTTCTGTTCCTGTTACCACAAAGGCAGTTCCAGTCCAGCTACAATCTGTAAAACGGATTTGTGTTCCTCCGCCAATGTCTGTTAAAGCAACAAAACCAAATCCATCGGGCGATTCACCTCTTAGCTGAACCATTGCAATATCTCCAGCGGCCAAAGTTTGAACCGGAGTAGCTGCATTTACAATACCTGTGAGGTTCGGTCTGTAATTCAAGGCACAACCCGTTCCATTGTATTCAAATGTAGCAAAATGATAGGTTACTCCCTGAGTAAGACCGGTTACCGTTACATTGGTTCCGTTTCCGTTATATACTACAAATTCACCGGCAGCTGTTGTAGCTCCACTACCAAAAATGCTATTGGCTGCGTAAGGAGTTGCATCTGTTGGTGCTGTCGTTACTGCGGAACCCGCTTTTGCAACCACGATTCTGTTTGCTCCATTTCCCGGAGTTAAGGTTAAAGCAATTGAGTTAAAAGCAGGAGTTCCCGCAGCCACAGTTCCCTGTGTTGTTGGTTCGGAAGCCGTAGCAGCAATCACTTCAAAAGTAGCAGAATTTCCTGAACTTAAGACATTACCTGATGTTCGGGCTATATTTAAGCTTACACCTGTTTCAGCGGCATCATACGTTAAACCAGTAAACGTAAATGTATTTTGGAATGTGGCAGCATTCAAAGTCGTAGTAGTCGTACCTGCTAAAGAACCTGTTCCTGTATTTACAGTTAAAGAAAGGTTGGTATTGGCAGTAACAGCACAGGCATCATTGGTAGCAGCCTGAGATTGAACCACAGTGTTGAACGGAACACCTACTACAGGACAGTTTCCACTGTTTACAGATGTTACCACCAATTTAGTAGGTGTACATGGCGTTGAAGTAACAGCCACATTATCTAATACAATTTTTGGTCGGTTACCCGTTCCGACTGTGATATCTGCATTACAGAAATAAAATAAAAGTCTTGCATTCTGGTTGTAGTTAAAATGACTTGGAAGTGCTACGGAGCCAAAGTTTCCGGATGCAGTTACTCCATTGGTAACAACAATGTCGGAACCAACCTGCTGCCATGCCGTACCAGCGGCATCTATTGCAAACAATCTGAAAGTGCCTCGTCGGCCACCTGTTGGGTTGTTTCCCATTGCCCAATCAAAGTTTACAGTTCCGGCAATCCGGTTTCTAAAGTCAAGATACAATTGCATACCTATGGCATTGCTACCTGGTATAGCGGTAGCTCCTGAACCAGAGCCTGTAACCTGCATGGCAATTTGATTGGAACCTGCAGCTGGAAATTTTTGTACACCACCCGTAGCACCAGTTGAATAAACCGAGAATCCATTTACGTTTGGACCCGTTGGAACAGCAACAGGAGCAACTGAAGCTAAACCCCAATGGCTATGGTTTGGTACAGCCTCTCCACCTGAACTGGCAAAACTGTTTGTCCAGTTGGTAATGTTGTTAAAATCTTCCAGATAATTCCCATTTTGCATGGGATATGGCGTTTGGGCATTTGCACCCAGGTTGAATAGCACAGCTATTAAAAGGGTGAAAACTGAGTGTGTAACAGCCTGGCTTTTGCTCCAATTGTTCCACTGAAATTTGTAGAATTTTGTCATACGATTGATTATATGTTAAATCGGATGCAAAGGTAGGATTAATGGCATTATGAAATGGGAAGGGCTTGTTATAATTCTGTTAAGTTTAAATTGAGGACATTCATAAAAGACTAAAAAATATAAATTATTGACTTTTAGTGTTTTAAACAATTAAAATGATTTTCATATATCCTAACACAAGACACGAAAATCCTATTCTATAATATTTTGTTAACATTGGGGTAACATTGAGATGCCTCATTTTAAGAATTCCGACCAAAACTTACATTTACATTCATCAGTCGGTAGGTTATCTCCAAGGACTTTGGCTTACAGCCCTTTCTCCCCATCCTCTCCAAGGTCTGTGGCTGACCACAGACCCAGGAATGAAAATTGTTGACTTCATATCACTCAGGTCTTGGGACCGCAGACCTTTCTCCTCGATGCAATTGTCTGTGGGCTCAGGACCCGGGATGGTTGGTAACTGAGATTGGTCAAATTATAATTTTTAGGCCATTACTAATTTGATAACAAGAAAGCTATTTTCTTTGCAGGTATGAAAAAATTGTACAGCCTTTTATTTACTTTAATTTTTACTGGTCTTTTTTCCCAGGCAATTGCCCAGGTAATACCCACCTACACCATTGCTCAGGTACGGGGTGCCAATTCTTTTGAGGGAGGAATGGCCGACTCCATAGGAAAAAAATGCAAAATAGTTGGGGTTATATATGGTGATAACTTCAGAGCCAGCAGTAATGGTATAACCTTTTCCCTAAAGGACCAGACCGGTTGGATAGGGCTTTTCAGAGACAATTCTAATTTCGGAATCAATCTTCAGGAAGGCGATTCTATAAGGGCGATTGGTACAGTTACAGGTTTTAATGGATTAAGCCAGGTCTCTTTAGATTCTATCAAAGTATTGGGCAGCAACCAACCTTTGGCAGAGCCTCAGGTTGTAACAGCATTAAACGAATCAACCGAATCCAGACTTGTAAAACTGGTGGGTTGGAATATCATCAACCCGGCCGAGTGGACCTCCGGTTCTGGTAGTGGATTTACCGTTCGGATAAACAAAGGAACGGACACCATTGATTTGAGAATAGACAACGATTGTCAATGGTTTAACCAACCGGCGCCAACTGGTCTTTTGGACATCATTGGTCTGGGAGGTCAGTTTGACCCTTCTGTTCCCCGAAATTCAGGATATCAGCTTTTGCCTCGCCGGCTTTCAGATATTTTTGTTCAAGGCACTACCTTGAAAGCATTCTTCCCTGTAACAAGTACCGGTGTTTCAGAAGGGGCCGGTACCTCCAACATTGGCATTAATCTGAATATTACCAGTTCAACCAGCAAGGAATTCAAGGTTTTCCTAAAATCCTCAGCTGCAACGATTGGACAGGATTTTAATTTCACTAATCCAACTACCATAACTTTTGGCCCCAACCAAACCAGTAAAACCTTTTCTGTTTCCTTAATTGATGATGCCACTCCAGAACTTCCAGAAAGTATAACTTTAGTAATAAGACCCGGTAATGGAACTTCAGCAAGTTTGATAGGTGCAGATTCGGTTTTTGTATTGTCCATCTCAGACAATGATGGCGGGTCAGCATTAATTCCTACCCGAAATATTGGTGTATTAAGGGGAAACAACAGCATCAACGGCGGCCTTCCGGATTCTTTAAATCTGTATTGCAGAATCAGAGGAACCGTTTATGGCTCCAACCTTGTTTCTCCAACAAATGGCTTTCAATATACCCTGAGGGACGCCACTGGGGGGATCAGCATTTCATCACCAATTACTTTACTTGGCAACATGGCCGAGGGCGATTCAGTTTCTGCGGTTGGAAAAATTATCCATCTGAATGGATTGGCTCAAATGCGGGTTGATTCCATGCGCAGATTTTCTGCAGGTAGGATATTAAAAACTCCGACTGTGGTAAGTGGCTTGGGAGAACAGACCGAATCGGACTTAATAAAATTATTGGGTTTTCAATTGGTAAACCCGGCAGAATGGACCACAGGTGTCGGTGCTTCCGGATTTTCAGTTCGGATTTTTAAAGGTTTGGATACTTTAAGATTGAGAGTAGACGATAATTCTTCTTTGTTTTTTGAACCTGCGCCTACAAGTGCATTCAATGTTACTGGTATAGGATGGCAGTCCGATATTTCAAATCCTTTCAATAGCGGATACCAAATCATGCCAAGAGGAGGAATCGATATTCAATTGATAGCCGCAAATCCAAGTTTGAAATTTCCTCAAGCCAACACGCAAGGAAACGAAGATGCGGGTACACTTAACTTCAACATAAATCTTGTGACCGCTGGCGCAGCCATTACCCAGGCAAGACTGGCGATAAAAGGAGGAACAGCAACTGCAGGTTCCGATTTTATCATTTCCACCAATCCAAACTTATCTTTTAATCCGGGAATCACAACCCAACAGGCTGGAGTAACCATTATCAATGATTCAGACCAGGAACCAGACGAAACCATTATTCTGGTTTTAAGAAGTGTGAACGGAAGCCAGATCTCCAATGATTCAATTTTTACCATTACAATTGTGGACAATGATCAACCCGGGGCATTTGTTCCTACTTATCCTATAGGCGTTTTAAGAGGTAATAATGGTTTTGAAGGTGGCGCAGCAGATTCAATCAATGTATTGGCCAAAATTAATGGAACCTTGTATGGTCCAAACCTTAGGGGAATTAATAATGGAATTCAGTTTACCGTCAGGGATGCAACCGGAGGAATTAATATTTTTAAGTCAAGTTCAAACTTTGGCTTAACTACCCTTACCGAAGGAGATTCAGTCAGAGCCATTGGAAAAGTAACTCAGTTCAATGGCCTTAGCCAGTTAAACCTGGATTCGATTGTTGTTTTAGCCACGGGCAGAAATTTAAAAGCCCCAACTTTGGTGGATTCTCTCTCAGAGGCTACAGAATCGGATTTGGTAAAAATTACTGGTTTTTCAATTGTCAATCCAACCCAATGGACAACAGGCATTGGAACCGGGTTTACCGTACAAATAAGCAATGGAACCAGAACTATTGATATGCGAATAGACAATGATTGCCCGCTTTTTAGTTTACCAGTTCCAACCGGAAATATCCTCTCTATTACAGGCCTGGGCGGTCAGTTTGACAGCAGCATACCGCGAAATTCAGGCTATCAACTCATTCCCAGAAAGGTTTCAGATATTGAAATTCAAACCTCGGTATCTGAATTGGCTTCGAAACCAGAAATTATTATTTTTCCGAATCCTACTTCAGGTTCCGTTCAACTAAAAATAAATTCTGGCCAAAAAGATTTGAAGGTAGAATTGTTCAATGTTCAGGGATTAAAACTCGGGTCGTTCAATGGGAGTCTTGATTCGATTGGCGTTGCACTTTCAAATATGATTTCAGCTTCACCTAAAGGAGTTTACACAGTCAAATTCTTACAGAATGACCAAATCAGCGTTAAGAAAATTATGAAAAACTAATCTGCTTTAAGTAGAATATTAAAAAATGGCCTTTCCAATCTGGAAGGGCTTTTTTTTGATTTGCCCAAAAATTAAACACAGATTGGTTATAGGACTTCGTTATGAGATGCTCAAAAGCAAAATATCATCACCTTTTATTCGAAATTCGTAGCAGCGCTACGGATACAGAAGAAAAGGTTACGAAGTTTCTGATTTGAAGCAGTTTAGCATCGGAATACCTGCCTGTCGGCAGACAGGGAATTCCTGATGACTATTCTGGGTTAAATTGATAAGAGTAACGGAAAAGCAGGAGAAGCTTTTATAATACTTTGGCTATCCGTAAAAAACGGACGTCAGCTTAGCCAGACCTTTATAATGATTATGGCTATCAAAATAGAAATACCAGCAAATGATATTTCACTTTTCGATTTAGGTGTGTTTGATTTTGAAACACTTTCTGGAAAGGTATTTATTTCCTTTATCTGCTTTACCATTGGATCAAATTCTGACACCGCAAAGGTGAACTCAAAAATCTATCCCGCAATTTTTTCAATGTGAAGTTTAGGTTAATTCTTACATCCCCGCTTGAATCTGTTTTCTAAGAAACTCACCTGCTTCCCGGCCACTTTTCAAAGCCCCATTGATGGATGGATAGGCAACATGATCCCCAATTACAATTCGATGGTCCAATACTGTAAAAGTAGATTCATTGCCAGTTGTCCATTTTGGAAGTGCATAAGGTATATCAAAATGAGCAAGATATGAGTATCCACTCCAGGAAATATCCGGGTATTCAAGGGAAAGCTCTTTCAGGATTTTTTCAGTCAGTTCCAAGGGATCGAGATTTAAGCCACTCCATTTCAGGCTTACAGAACATAGGCTGAAACCCTCAGGTGCATAATTTTTTTGGATTTCGGAAGGAAAGGAAAAATGGAGAATACTACTTTCAGGATTGCCTACCAGAACCAGACTTTTTAAAGATGTCGTGAGTTTTGGTCCTTTAAGGTAAACTGTGGTTGCAGACCGGAATTCATTGTCATTTTTAACATATCCACCAAAAACAACATCTTCTTTCCCTGTCGCGTTAACTATCCATTTGGCTTCAATTTCTTTGCCTGATTTTAACAAAATGGTGTTCTTAACAATAGAGGTAGCTTCTTCTCCAAACCGAATTTCACCTGACGTTGTAGTCATGCTTTTTGCAATTTGACCCATACCCAACTTGGGAAGACAAGCGTTTCCAACCCTAAATTTATCCAACAACCACAAAAAATAATTGGCTGAAACTTCCAACTGAGGATCTAAAAAAACCCCACCAAAAAAGGGTGTAAAAAAACTGTCAATAATTTCCTGACTGAACCCTTGCTGAAGTAAAAATTGACGGGTAGAAACGGAGTCTTTTCTGGCATAAAAATCATTTTTTGAAAATACAGACCGATAAGCCATTCTTAAAATTCTGACCATATCTGAAAATTTTCCAGGATAGCCAAATAAGGTATTTAAGATTTTTTCGGGATGCTTCAGCGGATTAAAAAGATGTTTTTTTGTGCCCTTATTGACAAGAATGGCTCCTGAATCAAAGGAAGAAAGGTCCAATTTCTCAATAGTTATAGATTTGTCCAGTTCATCATATGAATCCAGTAAAACCTGAAAACCCAAATCCAGAAGAAATCCTTCTTTTTCAATGGTTTTAACTCTGCCACCTGGCTGGTCCGACTTTTCAACAATAAGAGACTGTATGCCTGCTCTTTGAAGTTCAGAAGAAAGCCTCAAACCTGCCAGACCTGCGCCGATAATTACCACTTCATACTGGCTGGAATTCATGTTTCAAATTTATGAATGAGTTTGGAATTTTCTACAGTCCGGAACTTAAGAATACATAATTATTGAAAAACGGGTGGGCCCAATTGAAAAGACTAATGTTTTTCTATTTTTGTCCCGAGATCAAATTCAGAATAACCAAAAAATGATGGAAAAACCCAATACTCAATCAAATTTAATACTGCGGCAAAAGATTTTTATTCGTTTTTTGAAATCAGCCTTACTCATGCTGGTAGCCAATTTTCCGGCTTTTGCCCAGGATAATTTGGTGACCTATGCAGGAGGAACAGGAAACGAAAAGTTCAATTCAGTTTTTCAATTGTCAGATGGCACCCTATTGGTTTCCGGGCAGGCGGATAATCTTGGCTGGCTTCCGACTGGCATTCCGGTAAATACACTCACGGGCGTTACCCGCTATCAGTCCAATTCCAGCCAGGGGGTTGGTTTTATTCTACATCTTTCTTCCAACCAACAATCAGTTTTAGGTGCAATTCAATTCCCTGCCAACACCGTTTCTGATATTTTTAAAATTAAGACCAATTCCATCCCCGGAACACCAACAGGTGATATATTCATATCGGGAAGCCGGGATACTGCGGCAGCCCAAAATGGGTACTACATTGCCAAATTAGACAACAACTTCATTGGTGGATTGCCAACTTCGGTTTCCTGGTACAGAATTATTTCAGCAAGAAACCGAAATGGAGGTAGTCCAAATATACAAGAACCACCTGCCGGGAACGAATCCTCTGTAAAGATAATGCAGCCTTGGGATGTAAATTCCAAAGGACAAATATTATATGCCAAAGGACAGGATTTTTCATTCGATTTCGCCGGAGTTAATTTTATGAACTCAAAAGGTGAGGATACTTTAATGCAGTATTTCAGTGTCCATAGTCCAGATTTTACCGGTGTTCCAGCCTCATCTTTTGTTAATTCAACCGGTGATCCGGCTTTTAATTTAAAAATCAGTGGATTGGTTTTTAAGTACACAGGAGATGTCAATCCCGGGGCATTAAGATCTTACTCATCAGACTTGTTCAATTCCATTACGACAGATGAAAATGGAAATCCGGGTAGAAAAGGTGCATTTCCAAATGATGCATTTTTCGGTGCTCCACAATTTTTGGGAGGTGCTCCAATTGTTTCAACCGGACCCGGATATACAGGATATAATTACAATACCGGAGGCGGAAGATGGACAGCAAGGATTTCATCAATCAATTTTGACAGGAGAAATAACAATTTTTTTATCGGATTTAGTTTGGCTGTTTCCTCGGTTTCAAATCAAACCAGTGTGGAAGATGCCGAACCCGCTGTCGCAGCTTTTTCTCCTGTAGGTGAAATAAAATGGTGGGCAAGACTTCACAAGGAGGATGCAAACAGAAGCTCGGCCCAACAACATGTGGAAGCATTGGAAATTGACTACGCCAATGACCAATTGGTGGTATTGGGCAGAACAAAAGGCAACAGTATTAATAATTTCTGGAAAGGAAATGAACTAAAATTAAAAGCAGGAGGGAACGGCGTTCAAAACCAGCTATCCGGCAATTTCAGCCCCTCTAACCCGCTGAACTATGGATGGTTGGGAAAGTATGATTTGAACAATGGAAAAATAAAACACAGTACATATATTGGTGAAATAAAAGGTACTGAGGTGTTTTCAGGTGCCTCATCCAATCAGAATTATGATGGATTTCCAGACTTAAATTCCTTCAATTTTGAACTTGGAAATACGTATGTAAATACCTTATCTGTAAACCCATTCAATGGAGAAATTATCATCTCAGGAACAGGAGAAAGAATAATAACAACCAGAAATGCCTACCAAAAAATGTTCAAACCACTCCCCTATCAGCAAGGAGGAGGCATTTCATCTACAAATGCATTTATAAGGGTCTACAATCCGGGTTTGGACACCATTAAATATTCCAGTCTTGTGTCTGGGTTATGGAATCCTTTAAATGGAAGTTCAGATAATTCCAGGATAACCGGGGTTTGGCCCTTGAACGGAGGGCTTTTCTTTTCAGGTTTTCACACTGGAGCAGGAGGCGATGTAGCCACCATTCTTGTTCCCACCTGGGGCTCCTCGGCAAAAGAAAATCAATCTGCTCTTTTTGGGCGATTGAACTTCAATAATGCTCAAAGCCCACCAGCCCAGGCCGATACCATTGTTAAACCGGCTGACCTTTGTACTGGAAATAGTTTTACTTTTTCAGTTCCACCTGTTGCCGGGGCAAGTTCTTATAAATGGGTAATTGATGCATTGGGTTGGACAGGAAATTCAACTACCAATTCCATTACTTTAACCAGAGCTCAGAATGCAATTTCTGGTTATTTAACCGTTTATGCAGTAAACTCAACCGGGATAAGCCTTGCCAGAATGACAAATCTACCTTCAAATGAAAATGTTAATGCCCCCTCAGGATTTTCATTTCCAGCAAATCAATGCATAAACTCTACCCAAACCTATCAGGTAAATTCTTCTAATGGCGCCATTGGCTACAATTGGTCAATTGTTGGAACGGGATGTGGTGCTTCCTGGGCTTTGGCAAACAACTCAACTTCCAGTAATGTCGTTTCATTAACCACTGGTTCTACAGTAGCCAGTCCTTGTAGTTTACAAGTTGTTGCCGTTGGTTGTTCCAATTCCAGTTCACCTGTTTTGTTTCCATTGCCTCAACAAGGCGCATTACCTAATACGCCAGTATTTGCCAGCCCAACCGCATCACCTTGTATTGGAATACCAAAAACATATTCTTTAAATGCCGGTAACGCTGCTGTTTCTTATGTTTGGACGGTTTCCGGCAATGGCTTTTCAGGAGCAAGCACAAGTTCTTCAATTGATGTTTTGGCCTTTGCAGGTGCCACTGGCGGCCAACTTTCGGTTGTTGCAGTTAATGCCTGCGGTCAAAGTCCGGCAGCAACTTTAGTTTTAGGTGATGCCACCAGCGATCAAATTCCAGCAGTACCTACCTTGATAAATGGACCTTCTTCAGGTTTCTGCAATGGAAATACCCAAAACTATTCAACACCGCTGGTTTCAGGAGTTACTTACAATTGGTATACCAATGAAAATACCTGGACGATAACTCCCAATGGAAACTCAGCAGATTTATTTGTACCTCAATTTGGTGGGAGCAATCAGGCTTTTATTTTTGTTCAGGCTTCTAATAAATGTGGATTTAGCAATCCCAAAAGCCTTTTGATAAGAAAAGGTTTACCTCCAATGGGTTCAAATACCATTCAGCCGGCACTTCCTAACGGAGTTTGTGAAGGTTCTCAGGTTACATTCCAAATCAATCCAATTGTTAGCGCTACTTCTTATGGCTGGACTTTTCCATCAGGTTGGATAATCAATGGTTCCTCAACCGACAATGTAATCAACGTGACAGTTTCTCCGGGAGCCATTTCAGGAACAATAAAAGTAAAAGTTTTCAATAATTGCGGAGCAGATTCAATACAAAGATCCACGCCAATAATTAAATCTTCTCCTTCAAATTTCACCATTGACGGTATTGATTCAATTTGTGTTGGAACTTCTAAAATCATGTATATTAGTGGCTTAACCCCACAGGATTCGGCCTTGTCGTTCCAGTGGATTTTACCATCCGGCGTCTTTGTTCAAAATGTTTCCAGCACCCCACCTATTCGGGATACAGTTCGGATTACTTCCACCGGGGATGCTATTTCAGGTCAGATTATCGCCTACATGGCAGGTGACGGGCAAAGATGTGGCAGTGCAACAAAAGATCTGATTGTAAAACCAAACCCGGCACCTGGACAAATATCCGGACCTATCCAATTGTGTGGAAATCCATCCAATCAGACATATAAAATAAATAAAGTCCCGGGAGCTTTAAATTACCTTTTTGATCTCCTGCCTCCAACCGCAGGAACTCTACTCGTAACGGATACAGCTGTTACAATTAACTGGGATGACTCCTTCCAAGGAACTACCCAAATAAAAGCAAGAGCTGTATCTTCTTGTGGTCCAAGTCCATCTGGCAATCCACTTGAAATTTCAATTGGCCTTCCCAATGCAGTGGTATCTACTCCTGCCCCAATCTGTTCCCCAGGCCAGGTGACATTGGTTGCCTCTGGTGCGGTAGCAGGTTCTACGTATAACTGGTATCAAACTTTAACCGGAGGAACTGCAATCAGTACCGGACCTAATTTTACAGTGAATGTTAATTCTACCATTACCTACTTCGCAACGGTTACGAATGGAATTTGTGAAAGTGCCACCAGAACCCCGGTGACAATCTCATTTTCCAATTCACTAATTGAACCAATAGGTTATGGAGATACCATTTGCTCACCTGGAGTAGCTAATCTGGTAGCATTTTCAAATAACCCGGGTGTTATCATAAATTGGTATTCAGCATCTTCCGGAGGTGTTCCGATTTTTAACGGGCCTAATTTCAGCCCAACCATAAATTCCAATACTACCTTTTTTGTAAGTACTTCCCTTGGTGTTTGCGAAAGTAACCGGGTGGCGGTTCTCGCAGGTGTTAAACCACAGATTCCTACTCCAACTGCACCTGATACCAGTGGATGTGAATCTGGATTTGTTAACCTTGTGGCTTTTGGAGCTGTCGGAAATCAATCTTATAAATGGTACAATGCTGCAAGCGGAGGAACTCTACTTGGGACAGGAAGTCCATTTAATACAAGCTTTGCAACAAGCGGTAGTATATGGGTAGCAATAACGGATGGAAATTGCGAGTCTCCAAACAGGGAAGAGGTTCTGGTAAATATAACATCCACTCCAGGAAGTCCGGTTACTACAAATGACACGCTTTGTGGGGCCGGAAGTGTTTCCTTAACTGCAATTTCAAATTTGGCAGGAGCCCAAATCAAATGGTATACAGTACCCTTTGGTGGATTACCTTTATTTATTGGAAATAACTATTCTGTTCCATTGGCATCATCCGATACCTTTTACGTTGAGGTTTCATTGGGTTTATGTATCAGTACAAGATCGGCCGCCATCGGATTTATCAACTCAGTTCCAGCCGCACCAACGGGTTCTGATGTTTCCCGTTGCGGAGATGGAACGGTTCAACTTTCTGCATCCGGAGTAACCAACTCTACCATTTCCTGGTACGCCGCTCCGACTGGTGGAACGCCCTTGGTTACAGGGCCAAATTTTACAACTCCAGCCTTGACGACATCCACAATATATTATGCTTCAGCAACTTTGAATGGTTGTGAAGGGCCAAGGCTTCCTGTTTCGGCAATCATTAATTCTACTCCAACTGCGCCAACGGGTTCTGATGTTTCCCGTTGCGGAGATGGAACGGTTCAACTTTCTGCTTCCGGAGTGGCCAACTCTACCATTTCCTGGTATGCCGCTTCTACGGGTGGAACGCCTTTGGCAACAGGTCCGGATTTTACAACTCCAGCCTTGACAACATCCACAATATATTATGCTTCAGCTACTTTGAATGGTTGTGAGGGGCCAAGGCTTCCAGTTTCGGCAATTATTAATCCTACTCCAGACGCACCAACAGGTTCCGATGTTTCCCGTTGCGGAGATGGAACGGTTCAACTTTCTGCTTCCGGAGTGGCCAACTCTACCATTTCCTGGTACGCCGCTTCTACGGGTGGAACGCCTTTGGCAACAGGTCCAGATTTTACAACTCCAGCCTTGACGGCATCCACAATATATTATGCTTCAGCTACTTTGAATGGTTGTGAAGGGCCAAGGCTTTCTGTTTCGGCAATTATTAATTCTACTCCAAACGCACCAACAGGTTCTGATGTTTTCAGATGTGGCCCTGGCAGTTTAACCTTACAAGCTTCTGGTCAGGGAGGATCTACCTACAATTGGTATTCATCTGTTTCGTCTACCAATCCAATAGGAACCGGAGCTGAATTTCAAATTCAAAACCTGAATGTAACTACGGACTATTATGTATCTGCAAAAATTTCCAACAATTGCGAAAGCCCAAGAAAATTACTTAAGGCGGTAGTCAATCCAATTCCTGATGTGAATGTTACATCTGAAAAATCCATCATTAACCTGGGAGAATCTGTAAACCTCAATGCGACGGGTGGAGGAACCTATTTCTGGACACCAGCCGGAAGTTTAAATAACTCTACGGCCCAAAATCCGATAGCAAAACCACAAATAACAACCACCTACATTGTGGAAGTAACGCTGAATGGTTGCAAAGGAAAAGATTCTGTTAAGGTAGAAGTCGTTTCTGAATCACTAACCTCAGATGAAATACCAAATGTCTTTACACCCAATAATGATGGGATTGGAGATACCTGGAAAATCCCGGGAGCCTTGATAAATGTGTCGAACACCTTAAAAGTATTTAACAGATGGGGTTCAGTTGTTTATGAAGTGAACGGATATAAAAACGATTGGGATGGCGGTGAAGTTCCTGATGGAACGTATTACTATGTCTTCGATGACGGAAAAACGAAAAAAACAGGGTCAGTTACAATTATCCATTAAAACAAAACGATAAATTATCATGAGAAAGCTAATTCTTTCAATCGCAATACTATCACTGACTCATTTTGTTTTTGGTCAACAGAATCCCCAGTTTACCCAATTCATGCAGACGGGAAATATTTTCAATCCTGCAATGACAGGTATAAACCGATATACCGATTTCAAAATTGGTTACCGAAAACAATGGGCGGGATTGCCAAATTCTCCAACCACTTTGTTTGCTACCATTAGTGGCCAGTTTAATCATTCCGAGCCTTCCCTTTCCTTACCAGTTCGTGGAAGAATTTCTGACCAATTTGAAACTACAAAAAAGGAAGTCAAAATTGGATCGAAACACTCAATGGGAGGATTTATTATTGCTGACAGAACATCCCCAACCACTTTAAATATAGGAAATTTATCTTACGCTTATCACATTCCTTTAAATCCAAAATGGTCACTATCTGTTGGGCTGGGGCTTTCCGTTATGCAAACTTCACTTGATAGAGATAAACTTAATGTGAGATTACAAGACGATCCTGGCATTGGGAATGGCATCAACAGCAAAATAAATCCGGATTTGAATGGGGGATTATTTCTAAATTCTGAAACGTTTTTTGCAGGATATTCTGCAAATTTCTTGTTTAGAAACAAGATTTATTCCTTAAGTGATGGCAACTCTTTAGTGGGTCAACAAAAAGTGCATCACTACGGATTGATTGGATTTAGATTGGATTTAAATGAAAACTGGTATATTTCGCCTGCTGCAATGATGAAATATGTAGATAAATCCCCCATTTCCTCAGACATTTATTGCCGGTTTGGCTTTAAAGATGTTCTTTGGTTTGGGCCAAGTTTTAGAAATCAGGATTCCTTTTCTGGATTTCTGGGATTTCACCTTTCAAATTTTTTAAGTCTTTCATATTCATACGATTATAATTATAGTCAATTAAACACTGCAAGTAATGGCAGTCATGAAGTTGTTCTTGGATTTCGCTTTGTCGAAGGAGGAACTAAAATTTCAAGGCCATCTATGTGGTGAAAAAACAATTAAATAAAGAAATGAAAAGGATAAGTGCATTTGCCTGTTTACTATTTTGTGCCCAATCTGTGTATGGCCAGAAGGCCACTTACGAAACCAGAACCAAACTTTCTGATTCAGTAAATGTAAAGGAAGATGAATCTGCCGTATTGCTTTCCCCTGACGGTAAGACTCTTTATTTTGTAAGGTCGTTTTATTCAGAAAACATCGGAGGAGCGACCGGAAAACAAGATATCTACTTCTCAAATAGAAAATCAGAAACGGAATGGTCCGTCGCAAAGAATATAGGGGCCCCATTAAATGACGAATTTCACAACGCGGTCTGTGGGGTTAGCCGGGATGGAAATAAGCTATATTTAAATGCCATTAAGGTCAGACAGGATAAATCAATTCCTGGAATATCCGTTTGCAATCGTGAGGAAAACGGGTGGTCAAAACCTGTAGCACTCACAACTTATGAATTCCCTGAAAAAGGCTTTTTTCAAGCATATGTTTCTCCTGATGAAGATTATATTATTGCTTCATTTGAAGGAAAAAATGGTATGGGCCTCGAAGACTTATATGTTCTGAAAAAAGATGCAACTGGAAAATTTTCAGCCCCAATAAACATGGGTAAAACAATAAATTCTTCCGGTTTTGAAACCTCACCTATTGTTTCTGCAGATGGAAAAACTTTGTATTTTTCCTCAAATGGATTTGGAGGTCAAGGAGATGGAGATATTTTCAAATCCACACGTCAAGATGATTCCTGGACCTCCTGGTCAACCCTGGAAAATTTGGGACCGAGAATAAATACGGTCGGATTCGATGGTTCGTTTTCAATTGATGAAAAAGGAAATGCCTATTATATCAGTGGTGAAGGAGCAACTGGCAATGGAGATATCTATACAATAAGTATGATTGCTCCTCCCCCACCCCCACCAGTTGTCCCTGCTCCTGCTCAGGTAGTTTCTGCACCCCCAGTTGTTGAAACCCCTAAACCCGTTGAAGTACCAAAATCCGTTGAAGCGCCAAAGCCCAACTCTGTGGAAACTTTTGGCCCGGCACTTTTTGAGTTTAATTCCATAGTAATCAATCCGGACTCTAAGGAGAGTTTAAAAATGGTTGCGGAAAGGCTAAGGAAAAATAGTTCTTATCGAATTCAAATTGAAGGACATACGGATGAAAAAGGACCTGAAGTCTATAATCAGAAATTATCTGAGAGAAGGGCAAATAGCGTAAAAAAATATTTGGTTAAAAATGGGGTAAAAGGCTCAAAAATAAAAACCCAGGGATTTGGAGAGCTTAATCCAATTTCGGATAACTCAACTGAAGAAGGAAGATCCAAAAACAGAAGAGTGGAGGTTAAATACTTTCTTCAGTGAGACAATTCAGATTGAATAGCCACTGAAGGTTTGGAGTTACCAAAAGAATTGCTTTTTTTTGAAGACTGAAATCAGGTGGAATGTACCTTATATTATGAAAAAATTTATTTCAATCGCCTTATTCTCAATAGCTTTACTACATTCAGCTATATTGTTGGCACAACCAAGATATAGGGTATTTGATTTCAGGGATCCAAAATTAAGGTCCTTCTCAGTTCATATTCAATCCGGAACTTCAAATTATTTTGGAGATCTTTGCCCAACAGGGGATTGCTACACAAATTCAAAATTCAATCTTGGAGGGGGAGTAAATTATAGAATGAATGACTATCTTTTCTTTAATTTTAATTTTCAGTATTACAGGATAGGCGGTTCTGACCTTGAAAGTGGGAATACGGGTAGATTAAAAAGAAATCTATCATTTCGGTCTGACAATATGGAATTTTCTTTTTTAGGGCATTTTGAGTTCCTTAATTACAACACATTCAGATATTTAAGCCGGAATGAATTTCCAATAAGTATGTATGCATTTTTGGGTTTTGGTGTGACAACCAACAGCCCGAAAGCACTATACAAAGGAGAATATATAGCACTTCGTCCCTTAAAGACTGAAGGAGTTTCTTATTCATCACTTGCTGCAATTTTGCCATTTGGCTTAGGGATAAGCTATAAAATTAAAAACATTTTTGCTGTTAGTCTTCAGGCAGGCTATCGTTTTACGGGAACAGATTATCTCGATGATGTCAGTACAAAATATGCTTATGATCCCAAGACAATTTCTCCGGATGACCCATTAAGTCTTTCATACAGAGGAAGTGAGGAGAATTTCTACGGAGTTGGAGCAAAAAGAGGAAGCCCTCAAAAGAATGATGGTTATTTATTGGTTGATCTCAAATTTGAATACTTTTTCGGCAAAGTTCCTTTCCTTAATGTTGCCTCAAGGGGTGCGGGTATTCGAGGCAGAAGTTCGGTATCCCAGCCTTCCAGAACTGTTAAGAAAAGAAAATAAATCAACTGGGTTCCAATCCAAGCTTTGCCCTAATCTCACCGAGTTTAGGGTATTTTTTTGTCAAAAAATTAAACTTTTCAGGATTGGAATACGGTCTGATGGACTCCTTTGCTAACTCACTAACCATTGTTTCAAATTGTGGAATGGTGTCAAAATGAGCCCTGAAATAAGAAAAAATAATGTTTTGTTCTGACAGAAAATTCTCAAGAGTCAGTGGATTGGAAAAGCCTAGAAATACGGTTAAATCGTCGATATTTTCATTTCCTGCAAGTTTCCAAGCCGAAACTGGCAGCTTTTGTTCGTCTTTAAGCCATTGCAAATAATCCTCTTTGGCCTTTAACAAACCATACGCCCTTAATTCCTTTTTACTAATGGAAACATCCTCAATCTTATTTTCTCCAGGAGTTGTTTCACCAACCTTGACCGGAACTGTAGAAATATTGGGTGTTGATTTAAAAGAAGACTTCTCAAATTTAAAAGCATCTTTAACCAGTGCTGGTTGAGGAATCTTAAATTGAACTTTTTCCTCAGTTAAATTTGGTTCAGACTTTTTTTTTTCTGATTCCAAATTTGAAATAGCCTGATGTAGGTTAGCCATTTTCAAAAGGCTCAGCTCAACATGTAACCGGGGATTTTTACTTGTTTTAAAATTTAAATCTGCAATGGAAGCCTGGTTTAATAGATTCAAATAAAAGCCGGGAGAAGATTTAGATGCCTGATTGAGATACGTATTAATTTTTTCCTCACTTGCCTCTATCAATTGGACAGTCGAAGGATCTGTGGCAACAAGGAGATCCCGGAAATGATTTGCAAGGCCAAGTATAAACAAATGACCATCAAACCCTTTTTGCAGAACTTCATCAAAAAGCAATAATAAATTATTGGACTGTCCCTGAAGTATAAAGTCGGTAACCTTGAAATAATAATCACTATCCAAAATATGTAGATTGGTTATTACTTGCGCATAACTAATCCTTCGGTCCGGCGAAAAAGTGCTTATCATGTCAAACATAGATAAGGCATCACGCATTCCACCATCTGCCTTTTGGGCAATTACCCGCAGGCCTTCCTCTTCATATTCAATTCCTTCTGAGACAGCAACTTTCTGGAGTTGGGAAGATATATCTGAAATTTTTATCCGATTAAAATCAAAAATCTGGCAACGCGATAAAATCGTAGGAAGAATTTTATGCTTCTCGGTAGTCGCCAAAATAAAGATGGCATATTTTGGGGGTTCCTCCAGGGTTTTCAGGAAAGCATTAAAAGCAGCCGTACTCAACATATGAACCTCATCAATGATGTAAACCTTGTAGGTTCCATATTGAGGTGGCACTCTAACTTGCTCATTCAGATTCCGGATGTCATCTACTGAATTATTGCTTGCTGCATCCAGTTCATGAATATTAAAGGAATTGTTGTTTTGATAGCTTTCGCAGGATTTACATTTCCCACATGCTTCTCCATCTTCCTGAATGGTTTCGCAATTTATTGTCTTGGCAAGAATCCTTGCGCAAGTAGTTTTTCCTACCCCTCTGGGACCACAAAACAAAAATGCCTGGGCAAGATGCTGTGTTTTGATTGCATTTTTTAAAGTTGTAGTGATATGGGCTTGCCCAACAACGGTTTCAAAGGTTGCCGGCCGATATTTTCTGGCTGATACTACAAAACTTTGCATTCAATTAATTGCTTTGAAAGATCCAGGATATTATTCTCAATTTAGATTTTCTATTGGACCAATCTAAACAAATGATATCTCTGTACGCTATCGAATGAGGGAAGTTCATTTTGGAGAACCTTTTTATTCTTGTCCAAATACTGGCGATAAGCTTCAATACTTCTATCATATTCTTTTCTGAAGTGAAGAATACTATCGTCAGCAGCTTGTACTTCAGCCAATAGCTGATGAACAATTTGATATTTTTCTGCGTTTGGATTGGCATTGATTTCAGCCCTCACTTTGCCCAATATTGAATTGGTAAAAGAATCATATTGATCTATTCTGGCGGAGCTTTCCATAGACAACCTATCATATCTGGCCTTCACCATCTCACTAATTTCAGATTTAATAGGCTTAAGTTGGTCTTCTTTGGTTCCTTCAATTAAGGCCAATTCTTCAATTAAACGATTTAAGTTTTGAATTTTGTTATCATCAGAGTTCATCATCAATGCCCAGGCACTGTCTGATTTATTGATAAGAGATTCAAATTGCAAAACCTCCTTTTTTAATTTCGAATCTGTTTTGTTATTCCCCCGGTTACATGCACTGGCTGAAAAAAGCAATACAACCAGAATGAAGAAAAAGTAATTGATTGTCTTTGTCATATTATTCTATATCCTTATTTTCAATGTAGGTCTTTCTAAGCGAGATTAACAAAATTGCCAAAAAGGAAACTAAATTTCCAAAAAGTAAAGATAAACCAAACACTGTAAACAACTCTGGAGCAACAGGATATTTGAATGCAGTAAACGGTTGAATTACCATTACCGGACTACAAAATTTAATCTGATCTTCAACGGCAAGTGCTCTTTCCTTTAAATTTACTAACAAACCTTTATAATCACCCGGACTTGTTACTGTAGAACTAGTGTTAGAAGAAGATACGATTTTAGTGGCAAAAAGTAGGTTCAGTGAATCCAGATTGATAATCTGTTTTTCTAAATACTTCAACAGGCTTTTACGGTTTTCTAAAAACCTATCCACCCTGATGGTTGAATATTCGTTTGAAGATAAATAATGGATAATACCCTTTTGTAATTTTGGAAGGATCAAATTGTCTTTAACCTTTACAATTAAACCAAACTTATAAGAAATTTCAGTCGTTGGTAACAGATAATCATCCAAACCCTTTGCTTCCTTTTCAATAACCACGTTTGGAAGGGGTTCAAATTCTTTTATTTTTTTTACCTCATCAATTTTCATTTTAAGCTTTTGGGCCAACAAAGACCAATCTTCATTTTCTCTTATTTTATCCAAATCCTGAATAAGATCAACTACCCTGCTATCGGGAATGGATTGGCATTCAGCTATAAATTTAGATTCATAAACCTTCGATTTAAAAAAGTAATACCCTGACCCTAATCCAAGCGCAAACAGATTAAAAAACAAAAAAACGAATTTGACTTTATTAAAATACCGTATGGTCAAAACAAAAACACGAACAAGATCTACCTCATCCGGAGCCAGAATTTTCTTCTCTCCTTTATTCATCAAACCTATTTATCTACTGAAATAAGCTCCACTTCAAAAATTAATGTAGCGCCCGGGCTTATTTTTGGTGGGGAACCAGCATCGCCATAAGCCATATCAGAAGGAATAAACAATTTCCATTTAGAACCTGGTTTCATCAATTGAAGTGCTTCGGTCCAGCCTCTTATTACTCCATTGACAGGAAACTGTGCAGGCTGCCCTCTTTCTACTGAACTATCAAACACAGTTCCATCAATCAAGGTGCCCGTGTAGTGTGTTGTTACTGTACTGGTAGCTTTCGGGCTTTCACCTGTACCGTCCTTTATTATTTCATACTGTAATCCGCTTGGAAGCTCCACAACGGTTGGTTTCTTTTTGTTTTCAGCTAAAAAAGTTCGGCCAGCCTCTTTGTTTGGACCTGCAGCTGCCTGCGCATCTCCCTGCATTTTTGACTGCATTTCTTTCTCAAAGCTTTGCAAAGTTGACATGACCTCTTCCTCAGTCATAGCGGTAGGAAGACCTGCAAATACTGTTTTGACCGCATCTGCAAAAAGGTCTGGATTGATCTCAATGTTTTGACTTTTAAACTGTTTGGCAATGTTGAAACCAATTGAATAGCTTAACTTATCTTTTTTGCTTTCTGGTTTTTGAACTGGTTTTGCAATTGTTGCTGGTTTTGAACTTTTTTTGTTGCCTGGCTTTTGGGCGTATGTTTCATTCCCTAATAATATCGCCAAAGTGGCAAGTGCTAGTAATCTCATTTTATAATTATTTGTACAAAAGTAGAAGATAAGAAACCTGTGGCAAAATATTTCATTAACATTAGCAAAAGCTCACCTTTTCTTTAATTAATTTATTGTAATTGCCTTTAAAGTCAGAATGTAAAATATATTGTTTTTTTTACCCTTAAAAGCCTAAAAATGAGACTTATATTGATACCCCTCTTTTGTTGTTTAGCATCTTTTCTTCATGCCCAGAAATTTGAGAAATATTATTCCAGATTAGACAAAGCTTTTACCCAGGGTGATATCAAAACGGCAAAGGAAGAATATTATAGTCTTGCCGAAAAATTTTCAGGAAGGACAGTTAGTTTTCAGGATTCCTCAAAGTTACAATATTATGAATCAAGGCTTTATCGATTAAAAGGAGATTATACCCATAGTGAAGACCTGGGAGCGAGATTTGTGGCACGGATAAAAGGAAAGCTTGGTGAACGTTCACCGGAATTTTTACAAGTTCTCATCGAGAAGTCAACAATTTCGCTACAATCGGCTGATTACCATTCTGCTAATAACTGTTTAACAATCTTTTTCGAAAAATCGAAATTCGTGCAGCTTTCTGATTCCTCCCTAATTTTTGAAGCCAGAATGTTGCAAGCCGAAAATGAGTTAGAAAGAGGAAATTTAGACCTGGCTGCCACCTTGATAGAAAGGTTGATTTTCAAAGCGGAAAGCAGGCTACTTGAAAAAAAAGAAGTTGTTGACAAAAAAAAAAAAAAAAAATATCTGGATTTTAAAGGGGAAGAACTTTTGGCAAGAAAAAGAGATCTTGTTTGGGCCAAACTATTTGAAGCCAGATATTTAATGGTAAAAGGAGACAATAAAAAAGCAATTGAGAGTTTTGTTGGTGTCGAAAAACAGATAAAAAAGTCTAAAATTAAATACCAGGACCAGGCCTATATAGATTACCTAAGGTATTATTCCCAATTTCTTCAGGAAAGCAACGAAATTAAAAAAGCAATAAAACTGCTAAAGGATGCAATCAGGTTTTGTGACAACCCCAGCCATCCGGTTACTTATTTAAAAACCCATCCTACCTACCTGTCAATGCTTGAAACTTTGACCAAAATCTATGTAGGACAAAAAGATTTTCCAAGAGCACAGGAGATTTCTAAAAACTACAAAGAAATAATCAACAAAAACTATGGCGATTCAGAAGCATATAAGGTCAGGCTAAAGATTCCTTTTGCGTCAACCTGGGAAAAAAGGGAAAATTCTTTCATTTTTCTTCTGGAAAAAACGGTTAAAGACATTGTTAATTATCACCTGCCCAACCAGTATGCCTATGATATTCTCAAGTATTTGTATCAATCCTGTATTTATGGAGATAGCGTAAAAAAGGCGGAAGGATACATCGAAAACTACATCAAGTTGACCGAAGATCAATGTGGTAATAGATCTATTTACTATTCCCAAGCCCAATGTGAACTTGCCAATTTCTATGCCCAATATACCGATAGAGTGGCTCTGGCTGAACCCCTTTTCTATAAATACCTGCATTCAGTTTTGGAAAAACAACTTTCCAGCCAATCCTTAATTTTACTTGACATCCAAAACAAAGAGGGCGCTTTTTATGAAATCAAAGACCAGTTTCAAAAAGCAATCAATAACTACATCAGGGTTCAACAAGTAGAGGAGGATAAATATGGAAAGGACAACTGGCGGGTTGCATACCAAAGTTTAAAGGTTGGGACAGTAGAAATGCAAATGGGAGAATTTCCAAATGCTGAGGAGAAATACATGTCTGCCTTGTCGAGGATAGAAAAATCACGTGGAAAAGACTCAAAGGAATACATCGAATGCCTACAAAAAATCACAAGGCTGATGGTAATTACCGGCAGATTTGAAGAAGCCGGAAAATACCTTTCCCGGTCATTGAGAACAGTTCAAAATGCTTCCAAAAACTCTTTGCTTACTTTTAATGGATTGGATGAAGAGCTGATGCTTTTACTAAACAAGGGTTTATTTACTGAGGCGCAGGAGAAAACCCTTTCGATGATCGAATATAGACGGGCCAAATATGGCTTGCCGAATCATCGGTCCTACATCACTCCTTATCAGATTGGGGCAGAAGTTTTTCTCGAATCGGGTAATTATACACTGGCAGAAGATATGGCCAACAAAGCTTGCCAGGTCAGTAAAACCATTTTTGGAGATTCCAGTATGCAATACCTCCGCAGCCTTGCTCTTTTTTGCAGGGTTTATTCTGCCTTTGGCGACTATGAAAGGGCACAGGAAGCGGGTGAAAAATGCGTAGCAGGAATTGAAAAGTATTTTGGAAATGCCCACGTGGAAATCGCAAAACCAAAAACAGACCTGGCAATGATTATGTTTTACCGTGGTGGAAACTCAGAATCGGTATATAATCTTTTAAATTTTGCCCTCGAAATCAACAAAAATAAATATGGGCTTACCCATCCCAGATATGCTGAATCGTTGCAGTTTATTGCGTCTTTTCACATTGCAAATAAAAAGTACCTTGAGGCTAGCCGACTGCTGGATGAAGCCGATAAAATCTGGGTAGATAAGTTTGGAAAAGTAAATACCCACTCAGCCGACGTATTGCTTTTGAGGGGAGAAATCGATTGGGCACTGGAAAACTATGAAGGAGCAAAAAAGCATTTTTCAAAAGCAGCTGATTTTTACAAAGATGTATTTGATGAATCTCATCCCAAGTATGTTTCTATCATGACAAGGGTAGCTCAGGCATTGTACGTTCTGGGAGACCTGAACAAAGCCTTATCTGTTTGCGAGGCTACTTCGGAGCAAAATCTCCAATTTATTAAGCGGTTTTTTCCATCTATGTCAGAAAGGGAAAAAACCAAAAGCTGGTCCCTTATCAGGCCAAGCTTTGAATTCTATTATACCCTGGCTTTAAAATATAAAGACAAAAAGCCTTCAGTTCTTGGAAAAATGTATGATATTATTCTGAATACCAAGGCCATCCTGTTAAATGCAAGTATTAAGGTGAGAGAAAGAATTCTGGCCAGTGGTGATGTAGAACTTAAAAATAAATTCAGAGAGTGGACCAGAAAAAAAGAAGAAATAACCGCTGCTGTTGAGCTTGGGCCAGAAGAAAGAAAACTTGCCGGCATCGATATCAGGAAACTCGAAGTGGAATCTGAAGCATTGGAAATTGAGTTAAGCAAAGGTTCAGAAGACTTCAAACTGGCCAATGAAGAGAAGAAAATAAATTGGAAGACGATTCGGGAAATGCTTGAAAAGGATGAGTATGCTACAGAAATCATTCGTTTCAGGTACTATGACAAAGGATTTTCAGATTCAATTATCTATGCAGCCCTTGTGATTGGCCAAAAATCAAAATCAAATCCCCAACTCGTGGTATTATCCAATGGCAAAGCACTGGAAACCAAGTATATTAACTACTATCGGAACTGTGTTAAATTCTTAATAGAGGATACCCTTTCTTATACATATTTCTGGAAACCTTTTGAACCTGTGTTCCCACCGGGTGCAAAAATATTTTTATCTCCTGATGGGGTTTTTAACGAAATCAACCTTGAGTCTCTCCGGGAGAAAAATGGAAAATTTGTTATCGAATATGAAAACATTGACATCATATCCAATAGCAAAGACATTTACAGCGCCAAAAACCTTCTCGCCAAATCTTCTGAACTTAGAAATACGGCTTATCTGCTCGGAGACCCTGTTTTTTATGCAAAAGAATCTACATCCGAAAGGCAGGAAAATGAGACGATAGCCAACTTGCCCGGAACCAAAAAGGAAGTTCTTGAAATAAATGACATTTTAAAAACCAACCGGTGGGAAACCAAAAGCTATACCGGAGTTGACGCCAAAGAAGAAGTTATCAAATCGGTTAGAAGTCCAAGAATTTTGCACGTGGCAACCCATGGATATTTTTTAGAGAATCTGGATGAAGAAAGGGAAAGTAGTTCGTTCAGCATGATCAATCAAAATAAGGCAATTGATAATCCACTACTCCGGTCTGGCTTGTATTTGAACAATGCCGGTGATGTGGTAGATCAGGCAAAAATCAGTTCATCAGGTCAGGTGGGTGAGGGTGTTCTTACTGCCTATGAAGCCATGAACCTAAACCTTAACTCTACTGACCTGGTTGTACTTTCTGCATGCGAAACAGGAAGAGGAGAAGTTCAGGTGGGTGAAGGGGTCTATGGCTTGCAAAGGGCTTTCCAGATTGCAGGGGCCAAAGCTGTAATTATGAGTCTTTTCAAAGTGTCTGACTCTGCTACCCAGGAACTAATGAATATCTTTTATCGAAACTGGATAAGCAAAGGCATGGACAAAAGAAAGGCATTTATTGAAGCCAAGAAGGAGATGATGAAGACCAAGCCTCAGCCTTTGTATTGGGGTAGTTTTGTTATGGTTGGCGTTGGTTAGCCGTTCTGATTTGATTGTTGTTTTGCTTTTATTCAGACTTCAAATCATCAATTCCTAAGAACAAGCAATCAAAAATCTAATTCGAAGATTTAACACCAATCCAGGAAAAAATCCGGCTAGAAATGGAATACATGGAAGTGGCGTTGAGTGGAAACTCAAGTATGACATGCAGTAAACTCAAGGAAAAAAGCAAGGAAAGGCCCACCTGATAACTATAGGAATATATCCAGATGGAACCTAGCCAAATGGTAAGTATCAATCCCAGTCCTTGCCAGGTTATGTTTTTATTCCAACCGATAATTGAGGTTTTTGAAAACCAATTCAAATAATGATAGGTGTAGGCAAAGGCAATAAAAATCTGAATCTTGATGTTGGCGGGTGAATACAAAAGAAAATCTTTATCCCTCGTAATCCCTAAAATGGTCGAAACCCGGTAACTCAAAGTTTGAAACCCTGTGGATAAAAAGACTTCTTCTGATAAAGTTTCCAACTTATATCCATTGCTGGAAACAGGCCAAAGGAAAATAACCACCGGAACAAGTATTAAAAAAATTATAGACAATTTTCCAA
Organism: Cytophagaceae bacterium; assembly: GCA_027485575.1. GTDB lineage: Bacteria > Bacteroidota > Bacteroidia > Cytophagales > Flexibacteraceae > CAMDMI01. The sequence goes on along the minus strand of JAIXQU010000088.1, from coordinate 50,429 downwards.
AAGCACTACCCGATTTTAGGGTTCCAAAAATCATGAACAGAAGCGTAAACAGGTAAACGTGAATCAGGGTTGGAATGAAAATAACCAAATCAAAAATAGAAGAAGGAATATACCGGATGGCCAAAAAAATCAGGAGCAAAAGTCCCGAAATGGCATACTGAAGTCGCTTTTGGTTTTTAATAAAAATCAGGCAAACCGAAACCAGAAAGGCCAACAGAATTAAAGCATAAGAATAATTGGAAAGGAGGTTAAATATCTTGTTTAGAAAATCTACTTTTAACCAATCTTCAAAAAATGGCATTTTGACCAAAACCGGAATTGAAACCAGAACGGTTATCGCTATTAAAATACGCACCCAGTCCAGCCCATTGAGGAAAAATTTTTGTTCCCTAAGCCATTTAATCTCAGTCAAATAGTGAAGAGGTCCTAAAACTGCATAGGAGAATAAAAAAAGCTGAAATGGAATGATAAAAGCCAGAATCAAGGAAGCCAGAATCAAAAAAATATTCAGTGCATCAATTTGTCTGGTATTCATAAAAAATAGTGGGTGGTTCCGGAAATCAATTTAAAAACAGGATTCCTATTGCGATAGAATATAATCCCCGATTTCCTGAAAATTATGAAAAACCTTTTCTGACAAAGGCTGGAGCGCAGCTTCTGGAAAAGTAGAGGTAATGGCTATAGGTCTGCAGTTTGCTGCATTTGCTGCCTGCAAACCGGTTGGCGAATCTTCAATCACAAAACATTCTGATGGTTGTAAACCCAAAAGCTCTGCAGACTTTAAATAAATATCAGGAGCGGGCTTAGGTTTTGGAACCAGGCCTGCATACATAATAACATCAAAATAATCCCTGATTTTACCCAAATCCAGGGCGAAATCCACATTGACCAATGGCGCATTGCTAGCCACCGCTACCGGGATGTTTTGTGATTTGAGTCTTTCTAAAAACGAAAGCAATCCCTCTGCGAGTTCAAAATGAGGCGCATACATTTCCCTGTAGATGGCCTCTTTTTCCAATGACCAGGCATAAAGCTGTGCTTCATCTGCATCCGGGAATGCAATGGCTAAAATTTGCTCATTGGTTTTGCCAAATACCTTTTCCGGAAACTCTTCTTCTTTCAATGAAATTCCCATTTTACCGGCATAAAACAACCACGACTTCAAATGCCAGTCGTTGTTGTTTATAATTACCCCATCCATGTCAAAAATGACCCCTTTTCCCATACTGTTTTTTTGAAAATTCTAATTTTTTAAAGATGCATATCCATTGGCCATTTTAAGGCTGATGTCCATAAATACCATTTTTGCAGATGCATTTCTGTCAATGTGATAATGGGCAGTTTCTATTTCCTCAATTAGCAACTGGATAAGCGGAAGCGAAAATACTTTACCCAGGTTGAACAGGTCGTTTAGCTCCGCCTCCTGCAAATGAACCGTTTCCCTGGCACCTGAATTCAGGGCCATCGAATTTCGGATTTTATTTAAACTATATTTTAAAAAGCTTTTTTGAAGTTCTTTTCCCAGTGCTCCAAAAGATTCCATGTGAGAAACCAATTTATCTATGCTATTCCGATAGCAGGAACGTTGCCAATCCATAAACAAATGGTGGTAGTCGTCTTCCTTTTCATTGAACAGGGACAGGGCATCAGGAATGCTGCCTTCTGCCAAACCAGAAATGGCCATGGCTTTGTTTGGTTCTATCTGAAATTTATCTTCCAGAAATGCGGCCAATTCAAATCCGTTAAGTCTGGGAACAGAAATCCTTTGTGTCCTGGAAATGACCGTAGGCAAAAGTATTTCCGGAGCGGTACTCACCAAAAGAAACACCGTGAAAGGAGGCGGTTCTTCCAACAATTTAAGGAATGAATTTGAACCTTCACTGCGCATGGTTTCCGGAAGCCAGATAAGTTGAATCTTATATTTGGCTTCATAGGCTTTGAGTTGCAAGCCTTGCATGGTATCCCGAACGGCCTTAATGTTGATGATCGGGGTTCGGTTTTCAAATTCTGCTTTGGCTGCCCAATCGCTCAAAGTTCCAAAAGGCGTATCTAACAAAAAACTCCGGAACAAGGGCAAATAGGCATTCAGTTCTTCGGCCTCACCTACCAGTTTTGATTTTGCGAAAGGAAAACAAAGATGGAAATCGGGATGGATAAATTTCTGGGTTTTGATACAGGAAGGGCATCTTCCGCAACTATCGCCTTCGGTTGGATTTTCACAATTCAGGTATTGGCCAAAAGCAATGGCCAACATCAAAGAAACCCCTCCCTCGGAACCGGCAAAAAGCTGGGCATGGGCTACATGGCCTGTATCAACAGCATTGACCAAACTCTTTTTTAAAGCTTCAAATCCTGGAATGTCGGCAAACTTCATTGGCCACAAAGAAACCCAATAATTTAAAACCAGAGGGTTTCTGGCTGGAAAAAAATATGAGATTGGTAGAATTGGGGATTGAAGTGTCTTTTTGAAAAAATCAGGGCAGATTATTTTGATTTTTATTCCGCTCCTCAGAAAATTCATGTGACCCGTAAAAACCCTTGGCCGGGTTGTGGGTCGAAAGATACAAAACCTGCAAAAGAGAGATTTTTCGCCATTGTTGGTGTTTCCGCCAAGTCGGACAGGTTCACCAACAAAAACTCAACCTGAAAGGCAAGCCATGAAACAACTAGGAACCTTCTACCGCACCAAATTAAAATACCCTCTAACCTCCAGAATTTCACCATTTTCATCTTTGCCTTTGGCCCAATACGCATAAGGGCCACCTGGAGCAGGCCGGCCATTGATTTTTCCATCCCATCCTTTGTCTAAATTCTGAGAATAATAAACCGAATTTCCCCAGGCATTAAAAATCTTCATTTCAAAATCACTGATAAAAAAAGAATAACACCGGAAAACATCGTTTGACCCATCTTCATTGGGTGTAAAAATATCCGGGAATTTAAGCTTCAATGTTTGGGTAAAAAATACAGGATTGGAAAAACTGGGCTGGGGATACAAAATCTCATTTTTGGGAAAGGCTTTGATTTTATACCAAACCTTTTGCTTGCTGGGGTCCCGTCCTAAGATTTTGTGGCTGTTTCCTTTTTCGGATTCTATTATTTCGGGGACATCGGTTTCGTTATACCGGATAAGTTCGTACCGATCTACGCCTTCTTTCCAGCCAAGCAAACTTGTCCAGAACATGCTTTTTTCTGACTCGGTTTCTGCTTCTCCCCTAAGCCAGACAGGGCAAATGGAATCGCTGAAAATGGACTGATTGCCACAAATATCCTTAAAAGAAATCTTGTAACAATACGACCGGTTCATAAAATCTGCTGAGGTATCCAAAAGAGGTATCGTGCTCGTTTCCAACACATTGATATAGTCTGGCGTGCTCATCTCCTTTCTAAAAACCACATAGGTTTGAGCCAATGGAGAACCTATTCCTGAAATCAAAACCCCTTTTTCTTCAATGGTGGCAGTCAGATTTTTAACCGGATCGGGAGGGCGGTCAGAAACGGCTTGTCCGCAAATTTCGGGCGATTGATATTCCATCTGACCGCTATGGCCGGGCACCTGAAACTTCATCCGGAACTGATAGCAATAGCTGATACCACAAATGAGGTTGTCGGTATCTGCATAATTGGAATCGGTTTGGCTTATGAGATTTTTTATCTGGACTCCATTTCGCAACAATTCAAAAGAAACCAAATTTTGAAAACTGGTTTTTGGCCAGCTCACATCAATTTTCTGGTTGTCCGTTTTTAACCTTGGCCAGATAAGTGTAAAAGGGGGTGCCAGGATTTTCTGACCACATCCATTTAAGGTAAATGCCTGTAATGTACAGTTTTGAGCATTATTTGAAAGCACTATATTTTCTACCAGCGCTGACTGGTTTTCATCCGTTTTGCCCGATTTTACTATTTGAACATTTGTTCCGCAGGTTTGCTGAAAGCCGTAGGGTTCATCTGCCCGGGTTTGAATCTGGAATTTGAAATTCAAAGTATCCACCCCAGTCAAAATATCAGAAACGGGTTCCTGGCTGGATTTGTACAAACTAATTGTATTGGAAATCACATCCCTGCTACAAGTGGCTGGAATTTCACCCGTTATGGAAAAAGTATAGGTCGCACTGGGGGTTGAAAAATTATACCAGTGCTTAAAAACCTTAAATTTTTCTTTAATTAAAATCTCAGCTGAACCATCCCCGGGATTGAATTTATAAGTTGAAAAAACCGAATCTTTAAATTGAATAATTAACGTGTCTTTACAGGTTGACCAAAAAAAATCGGGTTTGGAGCTGGAATCAAAAACCTTTACTGTTCTCTTCAGCGATTGACCGGGTCCGCCTAAGATTTGGTCAATAATATATGTGCCCGGCGTTGGATAGGTAAAGCTTGCGTTGTTCTGACCAGCAGGAAAATTAAGGTAATCGGCCCCGGAAGGATTGGGTTTCCATTTGAAATTTAAACTGAAAGTAACACCGGCACAAGACAAAACATTCACCGTAAATGGGGCACAACCAATGGAATCTCCTACAAAATTGAAACAAGGTTGTCCTTCGGCCATTTGGTTTGAAAGGCCAAAACAAAAAATTAAAAGGATGAAATATCTATTCAGAATTTGTTTCAAATTGAAAAGCTTTTAAAAAAGCGATGGCCTTGTCCATGTCTGGTTTGAAGTATGCATCAGAGTCCCGGAAGGCAACATCCTTTCTGAAAGCAGACATCATATTTTCCAAAACAGGACTTGTTGACAAAGGTCGCCTAAAATCCAATGCCTGAGCACTTGTAAGTAATAAAATAGCCAATACTGCCTCTGTATTGTCCAGAATCTGATAACATTTTAAAGCTGCATTTGCTCCCATGCTTACATGATCTTCTTGTCCGTTGCTACTCACAATGCTATCTACTGAAGCTGGCGTTGCAAGTTGTTTATTCTGACTAACGATAGAAGCGGCAGAATATTGCGGAATCATGAAACCACTTTCCAACCCTGGATTTTTTGTAAGGAAAACGGGCAAGCCTCTTTCACCACCGATTAGTTTGTAAAGCAATCTTTCACAGATGTTTGCAACTTCAGCCATTGCAATTCCAAGAAAATCCAGAACCAGAGCAAGTGGTTGTCCATGAAAGTTTCCTCCGGAAACCACAAGGTCCTCTTCCTCAAAAACCAAAGGATTGTCAGTAACCGAGTTCAATTCTATTTCCATCACAGAAGCCACATATCCAATGGTATCAAGCGAAGCACCAAGTACCTGAGGCAAACACCTTACTGAATATGGATCTTGGACCTGTGCTTTTTCTTTGACAGCTATTTCACTGTTTTCAAGCAATTTACGGATTCTTTTGGCCACTTCAATCTGACCTGAATGCGGCCTGGACTGGTGGATGGCCGGATGGAGAAAATCAGTTCTTGAGTCAAAAGCATCGACAGCCAAACTGCATATGGAAATGGCTGCATCCATTAATTTGCGGGATCTCCACACAGAATCCAAACCAAAGGCCAACATAAACTGTGTTCCATTCAGCATGGCCAGACCTTCTTTGGCCTTTAATGAGTAGGATTCTTTGCCTAAGATTTTTAGAAACTCAGCCCCTGGATACAATTTTTCTTTGTACAACGCTTCTCCTTCTCCGAGGATTGGCAAGGTCATGTGGGCAAGTGGAACCAAATCGCCCGATGCTCCCAAAGATCCTTTTTCAAAAATAACTGGGGCAGCTCCCGAATTGTAAATTGCCACAAGAAACTCAACCAATTCCTTGCTAACGGCAGATTGGCCAGTGGTAAAACTTTTAATCTTAAGGAGGAGAATAAGGCGTGATAGTTTTGGCAAAATAGGATTCCCAACCCCGCAGGCGTGTGACATCACAAGGTTTATCTGCAATTTTCCTAAATCAGAACTGGAAATTTCCTTGTCGCAGAGTTGGCCAAAACCAGTGTTGATTCCATAAATGGGTTTTTCAGAATTTTGAAGCTTATTCTCCAGAAATTTTCTGGATTTTTCAATTTTAGAGAGTGTATCCGATGAAATTTCGATTTGGGCTCCCTGCTTGCATATTTTCTCAAACTCCTTTTCTTTCAAAGATTTATGGCTAATAATCTGGTTCATTTGGTGTATTTGTAGGGTGCAAATGTAAAAATATTGAACGGGTTGAATAGAAATTCATCCGTGTTAAAACCAAATAAGAATCACATTCAAAATGGTTTTCCAAATTGACTTACTTTTCAATAAAATCATTCGGCTTAATCCCTTTCAGGAAAAACAAAAAAAACGAAAACCAAAGAATGCTTGAACCCAATTCCCGATTTGGGAATGTGAATTAAGGATTGATGGCTATTCCCACCGGATACAAAAGGTATTCAGAATCTGCATACGGACTTTGCTTATAAAACCAATCTAAAATTGCTCCTGGATTATTGGCAAATGCGGGTTCTTCCTGCTTCTTCTTTTCAAATCTGGCCCTTAAATCCGGAGAATTATTCAACATATTTTTAGCCAGGGGTTCTATTAGATAGGCCTCCATATATTCTGTAGGTTGAAAAATGGTGTTGAAAAAACCCCATTGCAAAAAGGACTCCGGGCTCCTTGGATTAAGTAAAACTACAGCAAGATTCCCCAGTGGTTGGTTGGTAGAAACCCAAACCGAGCCTTTTCTGAATTTCCTTTTGACCAATTCTGCAATAATCTCACCATTTACCTGAAACCTGCCCTCATAAGGTCTGGGGCTAAACTTTGGATTTTTGATTCTCGACAATTCAACCAAAACTTCTTTGTCCTCGAGTGCAACTTCCATTTGAATTCCATGCTTTTTCAACCGACTGATGATTTCCTCACAATGGACCGGCACCCAAAAACCTTCCGGCCGTACCACTGATTTTCCAACTGCCTTTGGTCTGAAAAATGGAAGTTTTCTAGATTCTGGTTTTCCCTGCCAACGAATTACTTCACCATTTGTAATATCCGATTTTTCTATGGTTGAAACAATTCCAAGGTGCATAATGCTATCCGGGGCAGGTTGGTTCAAATCCGGACTTTTTAGCATCAATGGAATTTCTATTTCCCTTGATTTCCTTACTTTTTGGATTGAATCAAACAAAGTTGTTTTTTGGTTGGCAAGCACTTTCATCGATTCCTCCAGTAAAACATAGGTTCCCAAAACTCTTTGTTTGAAGGGTTTTAGGGAGTGATTTTCAATCAAAACTCCTGGCAATCCTCTTAAATCTGCATAACCGTTTGAAAAATTTGGACTCGTCGGTTCATCAAGAATTCCTTTGGAGAAATCGGGACCACTGGCTTGATTTAAAAAAAGGCCTGGAATGTGGCCCATTTGTTTCAACCCGTTCTCAATTCCGGGGACGTAAAATCTTTCAATCCAATTGGCTATGGCTGGTGAATGCCCAAGTTTTCCCATAAAACCATAGGTGACATCATATTGAAAATCGGCGCCATCGGTAACATGAATGTCCATAAAAAAATCGGGGTCATATTGGTTGAAAACTTCTACCATGGCCTGAATTTCTTTGGTGTCAAGCTTCATGTAGTCCCGGTTCAGATTTAAGTTTTGGGCATTGGTCCGCCAACCCATATTTTCAGGTCCTCTTTGATTGGGCCGGTTGAATGGCCCGCTTCGCTCATGACCATCAACATTTAAAATAGGAACAATCAGCACATTAACCTTGGTTAATATTGCCTTTTTGGAAGAAAACGCCAAATCTCTCAGCAACATCATAGAAGCATCTTTTCCATCAATTTCTCCGCTGTGTATTCCACACTGGACCAAAAGTGTTGGCTTTTTTGATTGGGCAATTCCTTTGGCCGAGTTATCCTTTTCCAGGGAAGCAATCACCATCATTATTTCCCTCCCTTCAGGGCTTTTACCAATCACTGACATTTTCAGAAACCCTGAAGCCTTACATAATTTTTGAAGCCAATCCATGGTTTCAGAATAGCTGGGTGTCTGTTTAAATCCAGACATTTCTGTTGGGGTTATCCATGGGTTTTTTGGATCAGCTATCAGGGATTCACTAATTCCTGACCAGGATTGAGTGGGTGGCAAAATCGGAAACTGAGAAAAAGTTCTGTTTGAAAAAAGAACTAACCCCCAGAAAATCATAAACTTAAACTTCATGTTTTTTCATTTGGATCGGCCAAAGTTAACAACTTAGAAATTGGCATTGGTCTGGAAACTCAATTTAAAATTCCGGGTATAAGCTTCTCTTCTGTGTAAATCTACGGAAACTATAGCCTTGAATTTGCCTGAAGAGATTCCGAAAACTCCTTCCGGTTTCTGATTTCCGGGAACTATAATTTTTTGAGCGATTTAGCTGTGTGTTTATCTAATGGAAGTTCAAAACCACTGATTTCCAAAATCTAAAGGCGAAATGATTTTGAAATCGTTTTGGCCTGTCTCAACTATTCAATACGAAAAAAATAGAACAAGCCTACCTGATCTTAAGCTCTTTCAAACCTTCAAATACCAATTCTGCGATTTTCCGTGAACCCTTTGCATTTGGATGAATTTTATCTGGAAACATTTCTCCAAAACCTAAAAGTGGAGTGTAGAGGTCTATGATCGTAAGTTTTTCTTCCATCACAATTGATTTCAACAGGGGCAGGATTTCTTCTTTGATAACTTTATCTCTGATGCCAAATACTTCTCCAAATGCAGGAACTGGTAAACAAATAAAGATTTTTACCTGAGGATTCGCCAACCTGAAACTACCGACCAGCGATTTGTAATCCCTAACAAAATAGGTTTTAAACTCATCCCAATTTTGGGGTTTACTATCATTTGTCCCTAATTTAATGACCACAATTTCTGGTTTAAACTGAATGGCATCCCGATAGGCCGGTTCCTTCATGTAGGGCTTATCCCCTAAATTGAGTAAAGTAGCGCCACTTACTCCAAAGTTTTGAACTTCATACTTTTCGCCAAACATCCTCTGAAGCTGATTGGGATAGCAATTGGCAGCTCTGTTTTCAACTCCGGAACCAAATGTAATGCTGTTTCCAACACATGCGATTCGAATGGGATCGTTCTGGCTTTGGGCCTCAGCCGACAAAGAAAAAACCTGAAAAAGAAAAGACTGAAAAAGCCTGAACATGAATCGATTTGAAAACAATACTAACATTTTAAATAAAATTTAAAGTTGGAGCTTTTGAAATTTTTAACAAAAACAGCCTGTAGGAAAACTTCATTCGCAATTTTTTCTTTGCCTTTGAAAAAACTTTTTTGTCACCAAATATCCCTGATTTTGTATTTTCCTTCCATTTCCAATTGCTTCAAAACTAGTTCACGCTTTATTGGTAAAAAGGTCAATAACAAGTAACAATGTCAACTCTATAATTAAAAAAACAAAAAAAAGCTCTGCCGCAGTGGTAGAGCTCTTTTTTAATTTCAGAGAACTTAATTCCAGTCTACATGTTGGACTACCTGGGACTAGAAAGTAGGTTCACTTTTTTGAATTTTGGAATAAAAATCTTGTTGGTTGAACTTTGATTGCCGTCAAACTTTAAGGTATTAAATTTTGTTCTTGGTCCTTTTTCAGCTTGATATTCAATTATGATATCACCTTTTGTGTTTACATAATCTACAAACTTAATGTCTTTCTTTGGAGCAGCTTCTGCGATATTTTTCCTTTCAGCCTGGCCATTGATATCAGCAATGTTTGCAGAACCTGCAGTTGCATTAATTGCCAATCGGGCGGTAGATTCCTGATTTGGGTTGGCTTGGGTAGGCTCGATATTTTCTTTGGAACAGGAAGAAAATAATACAACCAAAGAAAGAGAAAATAAACTTGCCTGTAGTGTTTGGAAAATTGATTGCGTTTTCATGATTTCTAAAATTTAAAGGGTAAGAAAATTTATATGTCCTTAACACGCCATAAAATTTTTAGAAATGACAAAAAAGGTGCGAACGGAACTTTAATATATATAAACGGAATTTTTTATATACAAGCGGAGATTTCTAAATAAATTCCTGTAAAAAAATCCGGTTTTAGTCGAGAAAAAGGAAGAAAGGATTTAGATCTTTTGAAATTTCTTATTGAAGATTCTTTCTTTAATATTTCTGATTTCCAGAAAATAAAAACCCTTAGGAAGGTGGTTTACAGAAAACTCGAAAAGATTTTGTCCGGGTCTATTAATTTGAATGACCCGACCCATTTGATCCAAGATTCTAACCTCAATTATTTCTTCCTGAGATTGTACTTTTATTAAATCCAACACAGGATTGGGATAAGTTTCAATCAAAACGGCTTCGTCCTGAGAGAATTGACTTGTTACACAATTTGGAGGGAAACCTGCATTAGAGAAAAAAAGGCCATTATTCGCAAACCAATTTTCCCAGGTTCCACCAGACTCTGTAAACCAGTCGGTTAAATCAAAAAAATTAGTCCCCGCATTTGTACCTGGAATTTTACAAACCTTAAGAGCGGCGTTATTTCTTTTCCAGGTCAATTGAGAATTAGGATTACAATTTTCGGGCAAACTGTCATTTTCGCAATTTACCTGAATAAAATAGGCAAACTCGGTTGAAGGAGAGTTTCCGAAAACTCTGGCCACTCCTTGATTATCAATACAAACAGCGGTTTTCTCTTCAGATGCAATTCCAAAATACGGTTCTGATGAGTCAGAATAGAGCCTGGCTAAAAATGTAAAAAGCCTTCCTCTACGGTCTGGATTATCAAAATGTGTGTCGGTTATTGTCTTTTCAAGTAGTGGAATTTTAAGAAAATCACCCCTTCCAATTGAAACCCTTGAACCAAATGGATTGGAAAGTGATTCAGAAGAAGTCACGCTTCCATTTTTTGCGTCAAAATAAGCTTCTCCTAAAATGGCCATTCCTGCAGAAGTACCTCCCACCGGAACTTTTTTTACATTTATCAGAAAATTAATAAGAGAATCAACCGGGCTGTTTTTCCAATAATTTGTATATACGCTTTGGTCGCCACCTGCAATCCAGAGTGCCTCACATTCGGCCAATCTTTTTTTGACATAAGGCGAAAAAGCTGCCTGTCGGTTTTGGAAAACAAGGGTTTCCACCGAATTAACTGTTATTCCTAATTCAGAGAATAAATATGAATTATACCCATTAGAGCCACTTGCCCTGATAACCAAAACATCTCCCCCATTAGCCTTATTCAACCACCATTTCATAGCTTCATCATTTTCAGTGGAGCCGCCCATCAAAACAAAACCTGGCTGGGTAGAAGTTTGAATATCCGATGTATCACCTGTAAAATAAGATACATAACCCTGGGATTTGGATTCAAAAGAAACCAAACCAAAAACAATAAAAACCCAGGCTGAGATGTAAAAGAATTTTCCTGACGGGTACATTTCTGCAAAAGTAACAATTAATTCAATTTTTTGGCAACAACTTACTTCAAAATAAATGAGTAGCTACAATAGAATTCCAAAAATTAAAAAATTAACTATGACTTGTGTTAATTGTGATTTGGTGGGTTATTTAATTCCCTTATTTTTGCAGTCCTTAAAAAATTGTCAGTCAATCAAGACCTTATGAGCGAAAACTCTACCTTGCCCCTGGATCAGTCAAATGATATCGAAGAAACAGTGCCTACGGAAATATCCAATGAGGACAATACAGATTCTTCTGAAATGCAAATTGAAACTGATCTACCTGAAAATTCTGAATCAAAAACAGTAGTTTCAGAATCAATTCTTACTTCAGAAATTGAAGCCTCTTCAAATACTTTGGAAGTTGCGAATCAATCAAATTTGGAACCAGAAAATGAGCCTATTGTTGGTTTTTCAAAAGACGAACCCGTAGAAACAGAATCTATGCCAGAAGCAGAGACAATTTCTGTTGAAAATTCCGAGGTTGTTGAAATCGAAATTTCTCCGGAAGTAACAATGTCTGAAGAGGAAAAGGCCGCTGAACCCGTTGCTGTAACGGAAGTTACAACAGTTGAACCAGAATTGGTAATCGTTCATGAAGCTGAACTTGAAGAATTAGCAGAAGCAGAAGCAGAAAGGGAATCTGAAGATTACTCCGGATTAACTAAGGAACAAATAGTTACACTTGCTGAGCAACTCAACAGGGACAACGATCCTTTAACCTCTTTGAGGGTTATTCAAAAATTAAAACCACTGTTTGAGACCTTGTATCAATATGATAAAAATGAGGCTCTTGAAAAATTTATAAGTGAAGGAAATGAGAAGGAAACCTTTGAATTCAAATATCAATCACTGGAACAAAGGTTCAATCAGGCAGCGAAAGGAATCTATGAAAAGAGAAAATTAAACCAGGAGTTTCAGTTAAAGGAAAGAAGTAAAAATCTTGAAACAAAGCTTACTTTACTCGAACAATTAAGAAAACTGGTTGATGATCATGAGCATACTCCAGGCTATGATAAATTTAAGGTCATCAGGGAAGAATGGAAAAAAATCGGACCTGTCGGTCCGGAACATGCGCAGAATCTAAATGCTTCCTACTACTCACTAATTGAAAGATTTTATAGCCTAAGTGAAATATACCATAATCTCAGGGATTTTGACAGAAAGAAAAATCTGGAATTAAAACTGGACATCATAAGTAAAATAGAGAAACTTGCTGAGGAACCTATGATTTCCAAGGCGATGAAGGATCTGATGAGCTATCAGGATGACTATAGATCATTGGGGCCGATTACCAAAGATAAATTAGACGAAGTAAAAGACAGACTTAAAAAAGCTGTTGACGTTATTTATGAAAAAAGAAGGATTTTCAATGAAGAGAGGAAATCTTTGATTGCGGAAGAAATAAGTTTGAAGGAAGCCATAATAGCAAAGATTCCTGATTTTGAAACTTATGTATCTAACTCCACCAAGGAGTGGCAAGCGAAAACACAGGAGTTGCTTGCCCTACAGGAAGAGTGGAAAAAAATTCCAGGTCGCTTCAGAGAAAAAACCAATGATTTAAACAAGCAATTCTGGTCGGTTTATAAAAAATTCATGCACAATAAGAATGAGTTTTTTAAACAATTGGACAAGGGAAAGAAAGATATTCTACTTCAAAAACAAGCGTTGGTTGAAGAAGTGAACAGTCTAAAGGATGGTGAAGATTGGGATGGAATTGCCAACAAGATGAAGCAGCTTCAACAAGCCTGGAAAGAAGTAGCGCCAGCTTATGGAAAGGAAGGCCAAAAAGTGTACGAAGATTTTAAAGCAGGGATTGACCATTTTTTCACAAGACTAAGGGAACAAAGATCCGGAGAAGATAAAATTCAATTTCAAAACCTTGCAGATAAAGAAAGTATTTGTGTTGAAATAGAGGGTCTTGCAAGTAGCGGTACCGGAACCAAAGAGTTGGTCGATCAATTAAAAGAGAAATTCAGAGCCATTGGCTTTGTTCCGATGAAAGCAATGCAAAGGATTAATTCCAGGTTTTCAAAGGCAATGATGGAGATGATCGAAAATTCAACCTTGATTCCAAATGGAGAAAAAGAAAGATTAAAAATCAGTCTTTTATCTAACCGATCAACTTATAGTTCTGAAGGAATAAAGTCTTTGAAAAATCAGGAAGGCTATATTCAAAAAAGGTTGCAACAGTTGAAAAAAGATGTCGGTAATCTTGAAGACAATGTTGCTATGTTTAAAATGTCTAAGAATGCAATTGCCCTTCTGGAAGATGTTCAAAAGAAGATAAACCTTTCTAAATTAGAAATAAAGGAATTAGAATCTCAGCTCAAGGAAATAAGGGCCGGAGAAAAATCCTAAGCTTCAATTCAATAAAAAAAGCCACTCAAAAGGTGGCTTTTTTTATTTCCTAGCTTTAAGCCGGAATTGCAACCAGGAAATCCCTGTCTGCTCACAGGCAAATATCCCGAGTATATTTTGCTTAAAATCAGAAACTTAGACGAATTTTTTTCTGTATCCGTACCGCTGCCAGGCATTTCTAATATAAAGTGCTGGTTTATTGTAAGCCTGGCCCGCATGGCATTGCTGTCAGGGTTAGACTCTTATAAAGAAGTCCTAACGACAAATCCGGGTTTTAGCAACTTTTGTAATTTTTGAATCAGATACCAGACCGAAAGAAAGATGGGATGTAAAAAGAGCAAACCGATTCCAAATGGTATTATGCTTTTTCCTAATGGATAAAAATGTAATGGCTTCTAAATGCGCTGTTCTCCAAGGTTTTGTGGAGAAGTAAATGTTACCAACAAAAATTGAGAAAATACCGGGTTAAGAATTTGAATTCCTTTCATTCAAACCTTAACGCATCACAACAAAGAAAACAAATCTAGTTTCTTACCAATCTTTTGATTATAACTCCTTTAGGACCAATAAATTTCAGATAAAATAAACCTGAAGGAAAATCAGAAAGGTCTATTAATCGCTTTGAATCTAATAACGAATATTTTTGGACCCTTCCTCCATTGGAATTGTGGAGAATAACTTCGGTTTCAGAATCTAAACCCAGAATTTCAATTTTATCTTTTGCTGGATTTGGTAAAATCTGAATGTTTTGGTTTGAGACATTCAAACCATTATTTGTTACCAACGACACATTCGATTTGGCCAGCAAGAATCTTTCAGGATCAAACTGAATGTCCGTTGCAGTAAAAGGAAGTGATAAAATGGCAATCTGGCCATTTTGGGTATGATCTACAAAAACTGTTGTGTCAAACCCTGAACCTGAAATTTTGATTGGAAGCCTTGCCTCAAAAAATGTGACAGAGGGGTGAGAACTTGTTTGATTCAAATTCAGCGTTACTATATTTCCATTCACCTGCCCTCCAATCTGGAAAGTTGGGTAGCCCTCACCTTTATACCAATCTCTAAAAAACTCTGACAAATCAAGTCCCGAAGATTGTTCGAGGAATACCACAAGGTCTTCGGTTTTGGCAAACCCAAATTTAAGCTGAGGCGATGCCAAATAGGTTTTCAAGGCGGTCCAAAAAGCTTGTTCACCCAATCGATACCTCAACATCCTTACCAACATGGCTCCTTTTCCATAAGATAGTCTTCCACTGAATATTCGAAATAAATCAGTAGTATCTGAACAATAAACAGAGCCGCCAGGTTCGCTGGTTATTAAATCAATCCATTGCTGGCCCTCCTGTGGCCATGTTGAAAGGCCAGCCTTTACATACTCAAATGCACCAAAATAGGTTGCAAAACCTTCATTAAGCCAAATATCCCTCCAACTTCCACAGGTTATTTTGTTTCCAAACCAATGGTGAACCAATTCATGGGCCTGAAGACCAAGATTGGTATTCTGCATGAAAGAAATGGTTTGATGTTCCATGCCACCCCCAAAAGCAAACTGAGCATGTCCATACTTCTCACTTGGAAAGGGATATGGCCCAAGCAATGTGTCAAAATCCTGAACCATATTTTTTATTGGCAGCATTCCGGATTGCCATTCCGCCAGGTTTTCGGGATAGCTGTAATTGTCAATTGGAAGTGAATCGCCTGACGATAATTTAACCTTGTATTGAAAATGACTATAATTCGTTATGGCTATGGCCAACAAGTAGGTTACAACCGGATATTTATGTTTCCATCTGTAGGTCCTTATTCCGTTTGATTCGGAAAACCCGACCTGAAGACCATTGCTCACTGCCATGTTGGGCGCAGGTGTATATATGGTAAAATCTACTGAGTCGGCCTTATCGCTTAATGCCTGCTTGCAGGGCCACCAATCTTTGGCGCCATAAGGTTCAGATAAGGTATAAATAATTGGCACCCCATTATGAAGCGTCCGGGTATAGGATCCAAATGGAGAAGCAATGGGTATTCCGTGATACCAAATAACGATGCTATCTGTTTGGCCAGGCTGCAAAGTTTGTGCTCCAAGGTTAACCGAAAGTGTACTGCTATTTGTGAAATTGGTTGGTACAGAAATCCCTCGGAATTTAGCCCCTAAAACCAAAAGATTGTTGGCCATATCCAGGGTAAATGAATTTACTGCCGAAGATTTAGGCTTAAAAACTATGGCTACTTTACCTTTTATAGAATCATTTGCAGGGTCAACAAACCAATGACATCTGTACTGAATTACATCAATGTTAAGGCCGTTGGCAGGTGTAACCAATTGAATATCCGAAAAACGCTTGCTATTCAAAATGGCTTCTTTCTCTGCAAGTTGCAAAAGGGATTCAGATTTCTGGGCCTTTCCTTCAATAGAAAACAAGCCAAAAATGGCAAAACAAACTGTGAAAAAAGACTTATAGCTGAAATGCCCTATCATTAGTTATGCTGAATGTTTGTAAAGAATAATAACCCAAAACTAAAAAACAATGTTGGAAACCAAGATAATAAATTATGGCCTTGAGTTTGCCTCAAAAACCAGAAAATAATATAAAATACATTCCAGCGTAAGACATTAACTTAAATCCGGAGACACATAATAACAATCAACTCCACAATGAAAATCAATAAATTGGACCTAATTTAAGATTGAAGATACTTTTTCAAATCTAAAGAATCCAGAACGCTTGCTGATTTTAACCTGGAAATGTTAAATTCGCCGAAAAAAACAATGATTAAAAAAACCATAACCCTGATAGCCTCATTTCTCATTTTGGGCTTTCATAATATTTCTTATTGCCAGGGAAAATTTGATAAATGGGAAGAGATAAAAGCCTATCATTCAGTGATGTCTGCGACCTTTCATCCAAGTGAAACCGGAGACCTGGAACCTATTAAAAAGAGAAGTGGGGAGTTAGAAGAGAAAGCCAATTTATTAGCCTCCGGTAAAATCCCGGCCGAGTTTAATAAAAAAGATGTTGTCGAAGCCGTTAAAAAACTTCAAACCGAATCAAAAAGTCTTAACAAATTGGTAAAAGCAAAGGGTTCAGACGAGGAAATCAAAAAGGCATTAATCGCCCTTCATGACACTTTTCATGCCATTGTAGAAAAATGCCAGCCAGGTGACGGGCATGATCACCACGACCACGATGGCCACGACCATAAGCATTAAGTGAAAATAAAAAAGGCCTTAATAAAATGAGGCCTTTTTTATGAATGAAACTATTCAAATTTTTTGGCTTCATTCCAAAAAACATCCATTTCGTCCAAGGTCATCTCATTCAGAATTTTGCCTGTTTCAACCGCTCTTTTTTCAAGGTGATTAAATCTTTTGATAAACTTAAGGTTGGTTCGCTCCAAAGCCAAATCCGGGTTAATCCCTTTAAACCTGGCATAGTTAATTAAGGAAAAAAACACGTCTCCTAGTTCCTTTTCGGCGGCTTCAACATCAAAATCAGCATTTTGGCATTCAACCTTAAACTCATCTATTTCTTCCTCCACTTTTTGCCAAACCTGCTCTGGTTTATCCCAATCAAAGCCAGCTCCACGTGCTTTTTCCTGAATGCGAATGGCTTTAATCATCGGAGGCAATGAGGCTGGAACACCGGACAGCGTTCCTGTCTGACCTTCGCTCTTTTTTAAAGCTTCCCAGTTTCGTTTTACCTCTTCTTCATTGGCAACAACCACCGAACCATAAATATGTGGATGCCTGTGCTTTAACTTTTCAATTAATGAAAAAATCACATCAGAAACGTCAAAATACTCAGATTCAGAAGCAATACGGCAATAAAAAACTATATGAAGAAGGACATCTCCCAACTCCTTTTTCAATTCCTGTGGATTGCCATTGGTAATGGATTCCGCCAGTTCAAAAACCTCTTCAATGGTAAGGTGCCTGAGGGTTTCAGTGGTCTGCTTTTTATCCCATGGGCAATTCAACCTTAGCTCATCCATAACAGTTAACAACTGATCAAATGCTTCTAATTTGATGCTTCGTTTTAAATCGATTGATGGAGTTATCATAAAAAAAAATAAAGATAAAAAAAGAAAAAAGGCAACCCGGAAACAGGCTTAAAAATAAAACCCCAAAGGTATTAACTTTGGGGTTTAACGTACTAGCGTGTTGGTTAAAAACATCTTTTATCCTTAAGCAATTGCTGTCGGACAATCGACAAAAAGTTTTGGGAAATTGAGTTCATTGAAAATTTACCTTACTTTTTACATCATAAGCACAAAACTAGAATAATCTTCCTTTCCATTCAAATCAAATATGATTTTACTTTTTTTCGAGGATTGTTCAATACATTTTATCATTGGTTATCAAACCTTTAAAACCAAAATTTATTGATTAGCCCTGGAGAAAGTTTTGAGAAATCCGAAAATAGAGCTGATACTTTGAAAGGCTCCCTTGAAGAAGCGGATTGCCAATGCCGATGGATGTCTCTAGAAAGGTAAAAGTTCAGCCTAAAAATGCAAAATCTGGATTGACAATATTTTAGTAATGAAACAAAAATACACTTTGCCTCGAGGAGATATTATGCGACTGGAATATAACTTTGCGGGAAATGACCTGGGAAGGAGATTTTTAGAATGAAATGGAGAACGAAGAATTAATCAGCACGAAAACAATTGTTTTGTTTGACGGAGTTTGCAATCTATGCAATGGTTTGATTCAATTTCTCATTCCCAGAGACACTAAAAAGAATCTGATATTTGCGCCACTTCAATCTGACTTTTCAAAGGAAAAGCTAAAAATGGAATCTTCCATTGACCCGGAATTAATGAATACGGTGGTGGTAATATCAAACGGAAAGGTTTTTCAAAAGTACAGGGCAATCATTGAGATATTCAGTAAACTCTCCTTTCCATGGTTTTTATTGACAATTGGCCGCCTGCTGCCAATATTTATTGGAAATAAGGTTTATGATTATGTGGCTGCAAATAGATACAAATGGTTCGGGAAGCAGGAGAAATGTATGATGCCGACCCCTGAGATCATGGAAAGATTCTTAATCCCATAATAGTCATCAGGAATTCCCTGTCTGCCGACAGGCAGGTATTCCAATGCTAAACTGCTTAAAATCAGAAACTTCATCATTTTTTGTACGCTTGCCCAGCACATCCTTGCTGTCGGGGTCAGCCTCTCATAACGAACTCCTAATAACCAATCTGGGATAAAAACAAATCCTTGGCTAACTCACCTGATGCACCCCTTCTCCCAATCCGCTTATATAAAAATCAGCCCTCAATCCACATTTTGAGAAATAGTCTGCACCTGTTTTATTTATAAAATCCTCTATATCTGCGGTTTTAACAACTGCGATCGCACAGCCACCAAAACCCGCACCTGTCATTCTGGAACCAAGACATGAATAATGTTCATTGGCTGATCTGGTTATCGTATCTAACTCTTTGCCAGTCACCTCGTAATCATCCCTTAAAGATTGATGAGAAGCCTTTAAAAGTTGTCCAAACTGAACCAAATCGCCGATTTTCAG
This sequence comes from Cytophagaceae bacterium, assembly GCA_027485575.1. GTDB lineage: Bacteria > Bacteroidota > Bacteroidia > Cytophagales > Flexibacteraceae > CAMDMI01. The sequence continues at coordinate 31,189 of JAIXQU010000088.1, read as the reverse complement.
AACCTCCATGGCCTTAACAACCCTAAGATTTTCAGACACAACATGCCTTGCTCTGGCTTTTAGAATCGGGTCAGAAAGATGATTTTCAACCATTTCCAAAGTTGCAGAACACAAATCTGACAGTTCATAATGTTTCCTTAAAATTTCCAAAGCCTCCTCACATTGGCCTCTTCTTTCGTTGTATTTGCTTTCCGCCAATTCTCTTCTTTTGTTCGTATTTAGAATGACCAAACTGTATTCTCCAAGGTCAAAAGGTGCGTAGATATATTCCAGCGTTTGGCAATTCAGAAAAATGGCATTGTTTTTTTTCCCAAGCGAAACTGAAAACTGGTCCATTATTCCACAATTTACTCCAATAAATTGATTTTCAACATTTTGCGTAAATCTAGCGAGCCAGACTTTGTCTATTTCATTTTGATTTGATTCTTTTAAAAACATAAAACCAGTCAAAACCTCTATAGCAGCGGAGGACGATAGCCCGGCACCATCAGGTAGATTTCCGGAAAAAAGGACATCTGCACCAGACAAAGAATACCCTTCCTTTTTCAAAAGGGAAATAACACCAGAAGGATAATTGGCCCAGCTCCTGCTTTTTTCAAATTCGATTGCCCGGGAAAAATCTATTTCATAGGTGCCTGGATGATTTAAGGAAGAAAAGCGGATTTTATTATCCTTTCTCTTTCTGGTTGCGCCAAAAATTCCAAGTGTTAAGGCGCCAGGAAAAACAAAGCCACCATTATAATCGATATGCTCCCCGATAAGATTTACCCTTCCTGGTGAGAAATAAACCTTAATTTCATCCCCATCCCCGTAAAGGTTTTTAAAACTGGCTACCAGTTCTTCGGTTGTCATTATGTTTTGGTTATCGTGCACAATTTGACTTTTGATTGGAGCAAAATCAATAAACCTGGAAACAACTGGTAATCAAATATCTATGGGTTAAAAGGATTTCGACCTGCTGCATAATAAACACCAGCTTTTTCCTTTTGATATTTTGATATCAATGAGGCAAGTTTAATTCTGCTTTCGATAAGCTTGCTTTCTCTGCTGTTGATTAGAAAAAGTGAGCTCTCCCCATTTTCAAATTTCTTTATTTCTGCATCCCTCAGCCTCTCATAGTTATCTACCATTTTCCTTTGCAGGACAATCAGACTTTCCAGATTTTTAAGGTCGTTGAAGCTTGTTGTTACGTCAATCTCTATATTTCTAATCACCTGACTTTGCTCCAATTGAGTTTGCAATATTTTGGTCTTTACCAGACCCAATTTTCCTCTTTCCTTTCTTAAAAACAGTGGAAATGCAAAATCAAAACCAAACTTATAGTTTCTGTCAATGGTATTTGTTGCCCAGACACTGTTATCAGTTCTGGAAAGCCATGTATAATTCAAATTCAATGTGGGTTTGAGCATTTCCCGCCCCAGGTCCCTTTCTAAATTTAATTGGTCGATTTTAAAACGAAACTTTTGTATTTCAGGATGTTGTGTTTTTGCCAAACCAATTAGATTGGTTATTAATGAATCAGATACAACAACCATAAACTCATTGGGAATTTCTGGTTTTGCAGATTCAGCCAACTCAAGCGGCTGTGCTTCCGGCGACCAAAGATGGGTAGAAAGTTGGAGCCTGCTGTTTAACTCATCAAACCTGGATTGTTTTAAAAAAATATCCCTGTCCTGCAAAAAAATCAAAGCTTCAACCGAATCAACCGGGGCCAAATCGCCAACTATAATACGCTGAACAACTGCTCTGTATCTTTCCGAAGCAAAACGATAAGCATCTCTGGCGTTGTTAAGTTGCTCTACATTGAAATACCATTCCCAATAGTCTTTGGCAGCGGTAAAAACAACTTTGTTTATTTGTTTAAGCCTTTCAGCTTCAGCCAATTGAAGGCCAATTTTTGCCTGTTTAATGGTGGTTCTACGAACATCCGTAAATAGTCCCTGGCCAAGAGGAAGGCCAATGCCAAAATATTGAAGACCATTAAACGGGGTAACATCCTCATCACTTATGTTTGAACCCACATTGCGCTCAAATCCAGCTTTAAAGTCAATTCCAGGCCAGGTTGGAATTTTAATTTCGGGATTGAAAAGATTGTAATATTCCTTTCCGTCAAACGATTTTCTGTTGAATTGGGTATTTAGCTTGGGATCCAATTGACCCTTATTCATCATTAACTCCTGGCTTGCAACATCTCCAAATAAATTTGCCTGTCTCACCAAAGGATGATAAAGCGCTACAGCTTTAAAAAAAATCCTGGGAGTAAGCAAAGAGTCTGCCTGGCCGAAAGAAAAATTCCGGACAAGGAGAAAAGTAAGGATTAGAAATCTTTGGGATCGGGCAAGTTTCAAAATCAGTACTCTATTTTTTATCTTGTTTATCAAAACTTTTTTCTGCCTCTTCCATACTGATCGTAGGCGGAAACCCATTGATTTGACGCCAAAGTTCATACCAAACCGGCACATCATTCAACATTACCCAACCATTAACTCCTGAACCCAACCGCAATTGATCAGGCCAGGGTTCATCGGTGTTTCTATCAGGAACTACTAAAATACGATAATCGCCTCCCACTGAGGCAACATAATCTATGACAATGACCTCCCCTCCAAAGGTTCCAACGGAGGCATTTGGCCAACCAGAAAACTGAAGGACCGGCCATCCATCAAATTGCAAACGGACATGCCTCCCTCTTGAAAGTAAAGGAACATCCATGGCTTTCACATACAGTTCTACAGCTTTTACCTTTATATCTGGCATTATGGTTGCCAGTGCTTCATTTTCTTTAACAGTTTCTCCCAATCCAACTTTCAATGCCTTGATGATAAATCCATCCTGCGGGGCTGTTAAGGCATAATTCTGGGTTCTTACCTCAACATTTGAAATTTTATTTCTTAGTTTGGAATACTCACTTTGGGCATCTGCCAGATAGCTTTGCTTGGCGCCAAGTTCTGAGCTTGCTTTTGAAATCTTATCCGAGTATTCGGCATCAACTGAACTAAGCTCAATCAAGGAGTTAATCAACTCATTTTTAGCAACAAAGTATTTGTTTTGTGCGCTCATTTTTTTGGCGGTCGTTTCCTGTAACTTCAGATTTCTTCGTTCCAAATCAGTTAAAGAAATAAGACCATCTTTTTCGAAAAGAGCCTTAAACCTATCATACTGCAGCTTTGCGGTAGAGAACTGGATTTTTTCAGCTTCAAAATCAGTACTATCGCTAATAACCTTGAGTCGGTTTTGTTTAACCTTGTTTCTTGTCTTTTGAAGGGTAAACTTTCTTCCATTTTCAAGAGCAATGATTTGCATTTTTATGGCTGCCACCTGATTTTCAGTAGCCTTAATGCTGGTTTCTTTTGCATTCAGCTGTTCTGACAATCTTTTAAGCAAATCCGGATCAAAATAATCATCCTTAATCTCCGCCAAGGTCAATATGGTATCGCCTTTATTTACATACTGTCCTTCCTTAACCTTCCAACTGGTAATTCTTCCTGCGATAGCCGTTTGGATTTGTTGAGGACGATGGGCAGGATCAAGGGCCGTCAGCTTACCTTTGCCTGGAATATTTTGTTGCCATGGCAAAAAAAGGCAAAGTGTCAACAATAGAGAAATACCCATCAACCAAATGGCTAAAATCCTACCGTTTTCGTAAGTATTCATTGTTCGCAAGGCCTGGAACTGTTGGTTGGCCCAGTCTTTTGGAACTTTGTTTTGTGAAATATTGAGCATGGATTATAGTCCCTTCAAATATGGCTTAACTTGTTCGTAAGTGCCTGATGCTTTCAGCTTACCTTTTTCTAAAACAAAAACCAGATCAGATTCCTGCTGTAAATCAATATCATTTGTAATAAAGCAAACAGTCATTGGTATTTTTCTATCCATCAGGATGTTATAGATATAATTCCTTTCAGATTTTTCAAGCATAAAAACCGGATATGAAATAATGAGCAAGGCCGGTTTTACTACAAGACAACGGGCCAGAATTATTTTTTCTAAAACCGAATTTGACAGCATGTTGCCAGTTCCTACCAGGTCAGTCAGAATTCCATCTTTTAACCGATTGATGTCATCCATCAGGTGAAGGGCATGGAGTACTTCAGTTACATCTTTGAAAGAAATTCCAGGCTTACCGAGCGTTATATTTTCAAGAATCGTACCATCAAATATTTCTGACCTATCAAAATTTTTGCTTACCAAATCCCGGTAATGATTGATTTCGATGTCCCGAAATGAGATTCCGTTTACATTAAAATTGCCGGTATAATTGGTGTAAATCCCTCCCAAAAGTCGGGCCAGCGTTTCTTTTCCAGATTCACTGTATCCGGAAATGCAAAATCTGGAACCTGAAGGAATATCAAGTGTCAACCCATTTAATGCCTCCTTTTCAGAATTTGGATATGAAAAATGAAGGTCTTTGATACCCAACTCCATGCCATTTTCCCTTTTTGGAAGCACATTTACAAATCCTTTGTTTTCTTCAAGCGGCAAATCGGTTACGAATCCCAGTTTATCAACCGCAGTCAGCAAGTCATAGACAATATCGATGTTGAGAACAATCTTTTCCAAAGCCGCAACTACGATGATGATAACCAATTCTGAGGCAACAAATTGACCTAAGGTAATCTGCCTGTCAACAACCAGAATGGTTCCGATGATTAAGATACCCGCAGTGACCAGGGTTTTAAACGCAAGTATATTTCCATATTGAAGAATCAAAATAGAAAAATGCTTTTTCCTGTAAACCAAGTAATTATTAACGAATTTATCTGTTTTCTCAAGCGGAAGGTTTGTAGTACCGGCTAATTTAAAGGTAGAAAGTGTTCTGGCAAGTTCTTCAAACCATTGAGCCATTTTGTACTTGTATTTTGATTCTTTTATGTTGGTTTCCAGGCCTTTGTTTCCGGTAAATCTGAAAATAAGGAGTACCAGAAAAACCAGAAATCCAGTAAAAACAATAAAGAAAGGGTGGTAAAATGAAAGAAGCAGCAGACCAAAAATGATTTGAAGAAGTGCCGCTGAAATATCAATCAAAAGCTTAGGAAGGCCTTTTTGAATGTTCATCACCTCAAAAAACCTGTTCATTAATTCAGGAGGATAGTACCCAGCCAGACTTTCCATTTTTATTCTGGGAATTCGGAAAGCAAGTTCATATGAGGCTTTCGCAAAAATTCGCCGTTGCAAAACCTCCACCAAAGTCATCTGCATTATTTGGAGTCCGCCCGAAACCAAAACCCCGATAATAACCAAACTGATAAGAACAATAACGGAGTTGAAAAACCGACCTCCCGAAATCAGGTTGATGATAGACTGGATTCCAATCGGAAGACTTAAGGATATTAATCCGATAACCATGGCATATATATAAATATAGCCAATATCCTTTTTCTCATTTCCTAAAAGCTTAAACAGCCTTTTTAATGGAGTTAAATGTCCTTTTGATTTGTGCGTATCATTGTAGAAGTGACTGACCATTGCCCTCCAGGTCAGGGCTGTAACCAGTATATATTTTTTCTCATGCGAAATGTCATTGGTATCTTCAATTTCCAATAGGTTTTTGGCATCTATCAAATGGCCTTCAAGAACCTGGTTTCCTTGGGCCAGGATCCTTTCTGCTATTGGAGCCTTTTGTTTATTTTGATATAAAATAACCGGAATCCAACCTGAATTTGTCTTTTCAAATAAAAGAAAGGGAGTTGTAAGCTCTCTAATGGCAAATTTTAATTGCTCAGGATCCAGTAAATTAAGCTTGGCAGAAATCTCAATATTGGCAGCTGAAAGTATAAAATCATTGACAAAAAGGGCAATTTCATCCTCATTATAAACCCTTTCCTCAGCCAAGGGCTTGGTTATAGCCGACTTGTCAAATTTATGATTATTGTGGTGGGCAAAAGCCTCTAGTGTTTTCTGAAGAATATGTTGGTTCATGAATTTCCTTCTTTGAAGGAAGAAATATAATGAAAGGACAAAATTGGTGCTAAAATCAATTGAAAATTAATCGATTTCAAAATATTCATGCTTTTTTAATGAAATAATTGAATAACAATGAATTTAGAATTGAAACAATGGGGTAAATGCCAGATTTTAGCTATAAAAGGCGGTTCAACTCCAAATTGATCCTTTCAAAAACCAAGAAAAATATGTTGGCGCCAACACGGAAAATAAAATTGGAGATAAAACCATATTGAACTTACACAGGAACTATTAAAGCCAAAAGCAGAAGAATTCCCAGGGAGCCAACTTTTACTTTTGTTAAAATTTCTGCCACCACCTATGAAATCTCTATTCTTTGTTTTAATCGCCTCGTTGTCTCTCTGGGCATGTGGTGGTTCTGCCGAAAAAAAAGTGACATCTGTTGAAAGGCCTGGAGAAACAGAATTTACAGCTTCAAAGCACGTAAAAAAAAGAAATGGACAGGAGAATAAAAAAAGAGTATCCTACTATAATTCACTCCAATACAAAGGAGCATATAAACAGTTTTAACCCTTCATAAATATTTGACGAATTGCGTATAAACAAGCCCCTACGGAATGGGGCTTATTTATTTTATAGCGTTCAGATTCAACCTTTATAATGTAAAGGTGTTTTTGTTTGAAAAGCCTCTTCTGGCTTTGGTACCCAATGGTGAAGACCTCCAGCCAGCGGATCGTTAAATGAGGTTGGCACATTCCCGGTTTCAGTTCTTTGCTTCCAGGTTAAATGCTGTGTTTGGTCATCTCTCCTGTCCATGGTAATGCAATCTTCAACCGGACAAACAAGAGAGCAAAGATTACAACCTACACAGTTTTCTTCAATAATAAAAGGCGTACGGTTCAATGGATCAGCATTTAAACCAATGGCTTGATGGGCACCGTCTTCACAGGCAGTGTAACATAGTTGGCATCCGATACACTTATCCTCATTGATATTGGCCACCACTTTATATTTCAGGTTAAGGTCTTCCCAATGCAAAACATTTGGTAGGGCCCGACCCACCATTTGGTCTATTGTTTGAAAGCCTTTCTGGTCCATATAGTCCTCCAGGCCTCTTTTCATTTCCCTGATAATGCCAAAGCCATAATGCATAACTGCCGTACAAACCTGTACATTGCTTGCTCCTAGTAAAATAAATTCAACGGCATCCCGCCAGGTTTCAATACCTCCGATACCTGAAATGGGCAATTGAACATTCGGATGCTGGGCGACATTCTTGGTCATATTAAGTGCAATGGGTTTAACTGCCGGACCACAATATCCGCCATTGGTGCTTTTTCCATCCACAACCGGGTAAGGCACAAAATTGTCAATATCAACGCCAACAATACTCTGGATTGTATTTATTAAAGAAACCGCATTGGCTCCTCCTTCCTTTGCCGCCAAGGCAGGTCTGGTAATATCCGAAATGTTTGGTGTGAGTTTAACGATCACAGGTATTTTTGCCACTTCCATCACCCATTCTACAATCATTTTCAAGATTTTAGGCTCCTGACCAACTGCCGATCCCATTCCTCGTTCGCACATTCCATGTGGACATCCAAAATTTAATTCTATTCCATCAGAACCTGCATTTTCTGCATCTTTTACAATCTGATGCCATTCTGCTTTGCTTTCTACCATTAAAGAAGCGATAACCGCATGGTCAGGAAATCGCTTTTTTACTTCCTCAATTTCTCTAAGATTGTCTGCTAAAGGCCTGTCGGTAATTAACTCTATGTTATTAAAACCCATCATTCGGGTATCCCGATAGTTGACGGCACCATATCTGCTGGAAACGTTAACAACCGGCACCCCAAGTGTTTTCCAAACAGCACCTCCCCAACCGGTATCAAATGCTTTCATTATCTGGTAACCAGAATTGGTGGGTGGAGCAGAGGCCAGCCAAAATGGATTGGGTGATTTTATTCCTGCAAAATTTGTAAAAAGATTGGCCATCGCTATTTTAAATGTTAATTTACTATTTGAATTTCAGTTGTTTATGAGATTTTTTAACCTCGTAAATTCCAAAAAAACAGTTTTCTTCTGGTGACTGTTTAGCAAATCATGAGAATATTTTCTTCAAATCAAAGAAAAAATACTGCTGAATTGGCCGTAGTGTCAAAGCCAAAATTTATGCATAAAAAAACAGGCCGGAAAATCAGCCTGTTTCTCTTCCAATAAAATAAAGAATTTTAACCCTTTTTGTTGGCCAAAACTGCATTGGCATCCTGAATAAACTTCAATTCCTCTTTGCCTTTAATGGCACCAGACGGATATCCCAGGGAGCCCAGAGGATTCAAATTAAATTTATTGTCTTTTGGATCTTTAGCGGTAAAAAACATCCAAATTGTTGGGTAACCCTGCACCTGAAATTGCTGCTGCAGACTTGAATTTTGCTGCGTCAATTCCGGCGATAGTTGTTTGCTTCTGGGAAAATCCAGTTCAAGCAAAACCACATTCTTCTTTGCCCAATCAATAAACTCTTGCTTCGCAAAAACCTCTCTTTGAAGTTTATGGCACCAACCACACCAATCGCTGCCCGTAAAAAAAGCAAATATGGGCTTCTTGCTTGCGATAGAAATTTCGTGGGCTTTTAGTAGGTCTGTTTGCCAAACAAGCCCCTCGCTGCTACTCTTTGCGGGTTGCTGAGCAAAAACTGAAAATGAAATTGTGGTAAAAAATACCACCACCGATAAAAATAATGTTCTCATAAAACACAAATATGAAGCTATTAATGAAAAAAATTAAACTGGTTTTAAAAAAACTCTTGCATCAATAAAATTCAAAATACTGAATCAGGCTTTACACAATCTCTTTATAAAAAAGAAAGGAACAATTTGACTCAATGCCATGTACCTCAAAAAACTGACAAAAATCAGGAAATCGTTTTTGAAGTATCAGCATTCTTTTTGCCCATTTAGTAATTATTGCAAACCAGGAAAACTTCAATCAATGGTAAAAAGTGTAATATCTAAAAAGCTGTATTGCGCCCACTGCGGGCTACCTGCCCATAAAAGTATAGAGGAAGATGGATTGTACTTTTGTTGCCATGGCTGCAAAACAGCCCATCACTTTCTTTCTGAAATTAAAGGATGTGAAATACCGGAAAAACAAAAACCCAGAGACAGTCAGGAGCTAAATCATCTTGATTCGCCGGAGGTGATAGAAAATTGGATAATTGGAAAAAGAGGAAAAGCAATTTTGGTTCGATTTTCTATTCCAAACATACATTGTGCATCCTGTGTTCAGGTTTTAGAAAGGCTTTACACGAGAAAAGATGGCATTATCGATTGCCGGGTAAACTTCTTAAAGAAGGAAACTGAAATAACTTATTTGCCGGAAACAATCTCCTTCAGGGAGGTGGTTGCATTTCTTGATGAGATAAGTTACGGCCCAAATCTGTCAGAAAATGGGGCAGAGAAAAACAAAAAACAAATGAGCGAGTCCATGCTATGGACGCTTCGAATGGCCATGGCGGGATTTTGTGCCGGCAATATTATGCTGCTCAGTTTTCCAGATTATCTGGGTCTTGAAGATGAAAGTTATCAAAGATTTTTTGGTTGGTTAAATCTGTTTCTGGCAATGCCGGCCGTGTTTTTCAGCGGCTGGATTTACCTCAAGGCTGTCTACACGGGAATCACCAAAAGAATACTCAATATCGATGTTCCCATTGGGGTCGGGATGATAGCCACCTTGATTTTAAGTCTTTATGAAATCATTTCCGGAACTGGAACAGGCTATTTCGATTCTTTGACCGGATTGATTTTCTTCCTTTTGATAGGGAGGTGGGTTCAAAACCGAACCTTTCAGTTTCTATCCTTTGAAAGAGACTTTAAATCGTATTTCCCTTTATCAGTGATTAGGTTGAAGGATAATGAGGAAGAAATTGTAATTTCCTCACACATAAAAAAGGGCGATTTAATCAAAATACGGCATGGAGAAATCGTGCCTTGTGATGGCATCTTTTTTTCTGGAGAGGCTTTGATCGATTATAGTTTTGTGAGTGGAGAATCGAACCTTATAAAAATTGAACCCGGTAAACAAATAATGGCCGGAGGGAAACAAAATGCCGGAGTTTTAATCCTTAAAGTCACCAGAGAAATGTCTGGTTCACATTTAGTTACACTCTGGAATAACCCCATTTTTAAGAAAGAAGGAAAGGCTTCAGTTAAGACCTTTGCAGATTCGGTCGCTTTTTATTTTACACCCATAGTTTTACTGCTCGCAACATTGGTGGCCGTTTATTGGGCTTTTAATGACCCCACAAAAAGCTGGCATTCCTTTGTTTCAATCTTGATTATAGCCTGCCCTTGCACTCTTGCTCTTGCTTACCCCATTGCCCTTGGAAATACCATGCGGCTTTTGGGCAAAAATGGATTCTTTTTAAAGAAATCCGAGGTAGTAGAAAATATGGCCCAATCAGACACCCTGGTTTTTGATAAAACCGGAACTTTAACAGACAGATTTGGGGTAAAAGTGGAATACCTTGGGTCCGAAATGAGCCAACAGGAAAAGGAGGCTCTTGCCAGTACTTTTTCTTCTTCTACCCATCCGCTCAGTAGTGCCGTGAGCAATTTTTTAAAAATCAAAACAACGAGCGGACCCGAGCTATTCAATGAAGAAAAAGGCCAGGGATTGAGGGCGGTCTGGAATGAAATTCAGGTTGAAGCGGGTTCTGCCAATTTCTTAAAAGTACCGGCTATAAATGAATCTGGTTCTCATATCTATATTAAAATCAATGATTTGTATAAAGGCTGTTTCATAATAAAATCAAGTCCTTTGCCATTTGTGACCCATCTGATTTTCAAACTAGGGCTTTACTTTCAGCTTCATTTGCTAAGTGGAGACCACGCTGAAGGCCAGGATTTTTGGCAAAAACTCTTTGAAAATCAAAATGGCAAAACAAGTTTCGCCCAAACTCCGGAGAGCAAGCTTTTGTATATCAATAAACTGCAAAATAAAAATTTGAAAGTTGCGATGGTTGGTGATGGATTAAATGATGCTGGCGCTTTGAAACAAGCCAATGTGGGAATTGCCATAGCTGCAGATGCACATCAGTTTACTCCGGGAAGTGACGCCATTTTATTGGCTTCAGAGCTTCCCAACCTATCAAATTATTTCCAAATGGCCAGAAATACAATGACCATTGTAAAACTATGCTTTTTAGTTTCCCTGCTGTACAATGCCATTGGATTGAGCTATGCAATAATGGGAAATCTGGAGCCAATTGTAGCAGCCATCTTAATGCCAGCCAGCTCATTATCTGTGGTTTTACTGGCCTGGGCCGGAACCGAATGGACCAACAGAAAATAGAAGTGTTTTGTTCATTTTCCAGGCCATGTTAGACAAGGTTTTTAAGGAATAAACCCAATGATGGATTTGCATTTTTTGGAAATTTAATTTTAAAGAAAAATTGGATTAGCGGGCTTTTCAAAAAAATAATCACCTTCGTTTTATGATAAGACCATTGTCTCTCCGAAGGATTCCATTTGTAATATTCATAGTGACCTCCCTCTTGTTATCCATAGAGGTAAAAAGTCAAAATCTGCAGAAGCCATCCACTTTCGAAATCAGCATTTCACCCGATTGGGTCAAGGCCATGTATTCTGAAACGGTTTCCGCATACAAAGTTGACTCTTTATACAATGCCTATTTTAGAATCAATCCATTTCAAAAATCCTACCACAGCCAATATTATAAAAGGTGGAGAAAAAGAATTCAAAATCGATTGGACCTGGCCGGAAATGTAATTCCCCGGAACCTTGAAAAGGAAACAGAGATTCAAGATGAATACCTGAAAAAACAGAGATTTGATAAAAGTTCGGATTGGTCAATCGTAGGCCCTTTAGAAAACCATGGTGAAGCCGGGACATCTGCTTCTGGCCAGGCCAATATTTACAGCCTTGCCATCTGTACTTCTCAGCCGAATGTTATGTATAGCGGAACTGAACCCGGAGAGGTTTACAAAAGCACAGATACCGCAAAATCATGGAAACTGATTTCTTCAAAACTGAATTTCGGGAGTGGAGTTACAGCCATTTCAGTCCATGCCAATAATCCTGAATTTGTAATTGCCGGTGGAAATGGAGGACTTTTCCTAAGCACAAATGGAGGGATAAACTGGACCCAACCTTTGGTAGAAAACGACCTCGGTGTCAACGAAATTTTCCATCATCCAGGTTTTGCAAATTTGATTTTTGCTGCTACCGACAAGGGCTTGTTTCGTTCTGCTGATAGCGGAAAAACATGGCAAAACCAATTTGGAAACAAAACTTATGACATAAAACCCCATCCAGTAAATCCTCGGAAATTATTTTTGATCAGAAACAATCCTTCCCTCAAAAAAGCTGAGTTTTATATTTCACCGGATGCGGGTCTGACCTGGAACATTTCTTCTGTTGGCTGGTACAATTCAACCGATCCAAACAGAAATGATGGAGGAGCAAGGCTTGCCATTTCAGAAACAGACACCAACCGGATTTATGCGTACCTTATTGGAGAGGCCAAGGCAAATGACTCCGGGTTTATTGGTCTGTACAGAAGCGATGACGGGGGATTGAGCTGGACATTACCCAACGGACCTCCGGGTGGGCCTTATTCTGCAAGTCACCCCAACCTGGCTGTTGGCACTTCTACATGGAACTACCACCAGGGATTTTACAATTGTGCCCTTATGGTTTCCCCTTTCAATCCGGACCATATTTTAATTGGAGGCCTAAATCTTTGGAAATCAGACGATGGAGGCACAAGTTTTGAAGCGGTCAGCGGCTATGCCGGCGGGCCATTGTCCATGCATGTAGACAATCAGGACTTTCGGACACAGGGAACAAATGGCTGGATTTCCACTGACGGAGGCATTTACTTTTCTACAGATTTTTTTCAAACCCAACCTGAGTTTCGGATGAAGGGACTTCATGCTTCGGAATATTGGGGTTTTGGAAGCGGATGGAACGAAGATGTGCTTGTTGGGGGGCTTTATCACAATGGAAATCTTGCCTATCATGAAAACTATGGCGCCGGTAAGTTTCTTGAACTTGGAGGAGGTGAAGCATCCACCGGATATGTAAATCCCGGAAAAAACAGAAGAACTTATTTTTCTGATATCAAGGGGAAAACCATCCCCCTAAACCTTGATGATCCGATTGGAAATGGTGCTTTTGGTGTTTCTCCAAACGAAAGCTATTTCGCTGCCGAGTCGAGTGAAATGGAATTTCATCCACATTGTTATCAAATTGCCTATGTGGGCAAAGACAATGCGGTCTGGAAAACTACGGATGGCGGGGGCTCTTTCCTCCAGTTGTTTGCATTTGGGACCAATATCGCCAATCAGGTTAAATACATTGAGATTTGCGCCCAAAACCCAAAAGTGATATACCTGACACAACAATCTTCCTCAGGCGGACCCGGAAAACTTTGGAAGACAACCAATGAAGGTGTTAACTGGAACAGTTTGACCTTGCCAGCTGGCAACAGCCGGCGGATGTTAATCACTTCAGACCCAAAAAATGAAAACCGAATCTGGCTTGCCTATCCGGATGGAAGCAATACAAATAAAATCTTCACAAGTTCAAATGGAGGACAGAACTGGACCAACCTGAGTTCTCCAGCCCTGAACAATGAAAGCATCCAAAGTCTGGTTCACATTGCCGGAACAAATGGTGGAATCTATGCTGCGACCAACAAATCGGTTTACTATAGAACGCTTGCAAATGCCTGGCAAATAGAAAATTCGGGATTGCCGGTTTTTACAAACGGAAATATTCTAAGACCTTTCTACAGAGATGGAAAAATAAGGTTGGCTACCTATGGCAAAGGAATATGGCAAAGCCCATTTACTGAACAAGGTCAGTTGCCAGTGGCAAGAATTACAGTTGACAAACTGGAACAAATCAATATCTGTAAAGCCGATTCTTTTTATTTCGAAGATTATTCATTTCTCAACCACAATGGGGCAACCTGGCAATGGACATTTCCAACAGGCCAACCCTCCAGTTCTCAAAAAAGGAACCCTTCTGTTTTTTTCCCGCAGGATGGTACCCACCTTGCGATTCTCAAGATTAAAGATGGCAATGGAGTTGAAGATGTGGATAGCATTTATATCCGGCAGATTTCTTATAATATACCAGGATTTATCCTGGAAGGCTTTGAAAACAATTTTTTACCTGCGGGGTGGATAATAAACAACGCAGACAATGGAGCTCAATGGATGGTTTCAAACGATTGCGGCGGCTTTGGAGGTTCTGCCAAATCAACCATTTTCGACAATTACAATTATGATTCGAAGGGGAGTTTTGACGAATTCGTAGTTCCACTTAACCCTGGGCTCGTAACAGGCAGTTTAAAATTATTTTTCGATGTCGCTTATGCCAGGTGGGGCAGTGCCAATTCGGATACATTGGTTATTCTGGCCTCAACAGATTGTGGCTTAACATTTCAACAACTTTATAGAAAAGGCGGTACAAACCTTGCTACTTCGCCTGATTTCCAGTCTTTCTTTGTTCCCAATAGCACTCAATGGAGGACAGACTCAATCAACCTATCAGGATTTTCAGGTGCGGACAAGGTATTGATTGCCTTTCGGAATATTGGGCGTTTCGGCAATGCGCTCTATCTGGATAATCTAAGACTCGGTACTCCGACTCAGGTTTCAAATGCATTTTCCAGAGAAAAGCCAGCCTTCTTTCCAAATCCAGTCTTCAGAGGTGCCTGCATGGAAATCCAAATTCCGGAACCTGCCAAAATTTCAATTTTTAATATGAAAGGCCAGAAGGTTAAAGAATTCCAGTCGCAACAGAAGTCTTCCCTGGAAATATCAAGCCAATGGGAACCTGGAGTTTATTCCATTCAGGTTTCGGGATTGAAATCTATCTGGAACCAAAGAATCGTTGTAAAATAAGATTGCCAACCTTACCACCAAAGTTTTCAAGTCCCAGCGGGACGAAATATTTTTTCATGCTGGAATTAGCACAATCTTAGGTTGACGGCTACGCAATCTTCACGAATCAAATCCACCTTTGTGCTATATACCCGACCATCAATATATGTACTGATTGAAAGCTTAAATCTTTACCGAACAACGACAGAGGAAAAAAACAAAATTGAAACCAAGTTTCGAAAACACACTGACGAAGAGAAACTCTTCGCCAAACCGGGTCTTTTTTATACCTGAGGCAGCAGAGGTTATAGCCAGGCCGTGACCTTCCAACTGTTTCAAAAATATCTAATTATTAAAATGTTAACTCTAGGTATTTATTTTACTTAAACTCTTTTTGTGTTTATTATTGCGGCTGTTAAAAAAATAACAAAATGCCAAGACATACAAATTACGAAGATTTTTCTAAAATTCCATTGCAAGAATTCCATGACACTGGTATTAGTTCTTTTTTTCGTATTTTGTCAAATAACCTCAACCAACAAAATATGTTAGCAGACAACAAGGCTAATATCATGATCTCCATTAACACGGTAGTACTTTCATTGGTGATAGGTTCATCTGCGAGAAATACTGAATATTGGCAAAATTTGTTTGTTCCAATAATAATGTTCGTTTTGACTTCACTCTTAACGACCGTTTTTGCGGTCTTAGCTACTCGTCCTAATTTTATCAAAGGAATTGTAACACAAGAGGATTTGGATAATAAAAAATCTACCCTCTTCTTTTTTGGAAATTTTACAAGTCTTTCGCGTCAGGATTTTGAAGATTCCATGTTGACCATTTTAAAAGATGATGACTACCTTTATCGCAGTATTTTGGCAGATTTTTACGGACAAGGAAAGGTGCTAACAAGAAAATACCTGCTACTTAAATGTTCATATAATATCTTTTTAATTGGGTTAGTTTTCTCCGTTTTGGTTTTTGGATTCTTTCAGTATTTTGTAATAAAATAGCAAATAAAGTATTGATTGTTTTTTTTAACAGAGTGAGGATATACATAAATGCAAACCCTTTGAATTTTCTAAACTGGCATTTAATGACAAAATATCTAGACTAAGGATGTTATTTAAAACCAAAGAATGTCAGGCATTGCAGAGCAGCTTCTTCATATTTTACCTTCCCAAAAAATAAAGGCAAAACTCATTAACCGACATGCCTTTGCGGGAGATGCGGGTTTTTATTTTTTGCTTCCGGAAGTGGTGGTTCAGCCTGATTCTGTGGATGAAATCAAAAAGCTTTTTCAGTTTGCGAGCAAGCAAAAAATTCCCTTAACCTTCCGGGCTGGAGGCACAAGTTTGAGTGGGCAATCCATTTCAGATGGCATTTTGGTAGACCTCAGCCGAAACTGGAAGAAAGTTCAAGCTGGATTACATGGGGAAACGGTTCAGGTGCAACCCGCTGTCATCGGGGCACATGTGAATCTGGCATTAAAAAAATTCGGCAAAAAAATGGGCCCGGACCCAGCCTCAATAACGGCCGCAATGATGGGTGGTATTTTGTCTAACAACAGTAGTGGCATGTGTTGCGGCGTGGTTCATAATTCATACCATACGATTGCTTCCATTCATTTTGTATTACCCAATGGAAATGAGTTTGATACCAGTAAACCAACCGATTACGACAGATTTAATCAGGAGGAATCCAAAATAAGAGAAGGCCTTCTGGCTTTGCGAAATGGTCTCTTGGCCAATTCCGATTTGGTTGAAAAGATAAAATCCAAGTACACGATAAAAAACACGGTTGGCTACAGCCTTAACGCTTTTCTGGACTATGACCAGCCACTGGATATTTTAGCACACTTGTTGATTGGGGCTGAAGGAACGCTGGCTTTTATTGCAAGCGCCGTTTTGAATACCATTCCTGATAAGCCAAATAAAATAACTGGAATGCTCTATTTTGAGAATCCTGTTGTTGCCTCAGAAAATATTCCAATCTTAAATTCAACTGGTGCTGAGGCGCTTGAACTTATGGATAGGCCCGCACTTCGGTCTATCGGGCACCTGGATTATTGCCCGGAAATCGTAAAATCATTGCCTGAAAATGCAACGGCAATTCTTTGTGAATTTCAGGCGGAAAGCAGGGAAGCATTGATTCAATTGTTTGAGGCTGCCCAGTCAAAAATAAGGACCTTACCGGTTTTGCACATTCCTGAATTTACAGAAGATGCTCAACAACAGGCATGTCTGTGGAAGCTACGCAAGGGCATGTATCCATCCGTGGCTGCCGTTCGGGCCAGAGGAACCACTGCAATGCTTGAGGATGTTGCCGTTCCATTGGCCAGAATGGGAGAGGCTGTTAAGGATTTGCAGGATTTGTTTAAAAAATATGGCTACCACGATGCCATTATTTTTGGGCATGCCAAGGAAGGGAATCTGCATTTTTTAATTACCCAACCTGTCAACCAGAAATCAGAAATCGATGTTTTTGAGGCTTTTAATGATGAATTGGCAGCCCTCATTATTCAAAAATATGATGGCTCTTTAAAAGCGGAGCATGGAACAGGAAGGCAGATTGCCCCTTTTGTAAAAGATGAATGGGGCCCTGAGGCGTATGCCATTATGCAAACCCTCAAAAAGCTGGTTGACCCATTGAATATTTTAAATCCAGGCGTAATTCTGAATGCAGATGACCGATGCCATTTAAAAAATCTCAAAACCATGCCTGTTGTGGAAGAGGAAGTGGACAAATGCGTGGAATGTGGGTATTGTGAAAACCGTTGTCCAAGTCGGGATTATACCATGACGCCAAGGCAAAGAATTCAGGTCCGGCGCTCTTTGCAAAGACTTAAAGCAAATGGCCAAACCGAGGATTACAATACAGTTTTGGCTGAATATCAATTTGCTGGAATGGACACTTGCGCTGTAGATGGTATGTGTGCTACCGACTGTCCGGTTTCAATAAACACAGGGGAACTCATCAAAAGACTGAGGAGGGAAAACCACTCAGACCAGGCCAAAAAGCTGGCTTTAATGGTGGCCAAAAATTTTGGTCTGATGGAGGGATTGGTAAAAACTGGTGTGTACGCAGGAAATGCAATCAATTCACTTTCAGGAGGAAAAGGTATGATTTCGATTACGAATTTGGTTAAATCGGTTGTTCCCGGATTCCCATTGTGGATGTCAGCCCTGAAGGAACCTGTTTGGATTAAAGCCAATGAAATTACAAATGCCGATGTAGTTTATTTTCCAACCTGCGTGACCCGGATGATGGGTGCGGATGGTGAATCAAAAGAAAATATCACTGAGGTTTTAAAGCGGCTTTGTGACAAAGCTGGGATAAAATTGTTTGTTTCCGGAAGCGCAACAGGCGTTTGCTGTGGCCAATTGTTTTCTTCCAAGGGCTTTGAAGATTCCTATGCATTTACGGTAAACCAAACGATTGAATTGCTTTGGAATCAAACCAAAGAAGGTGAATTACCTGTAATAGTGGACATTACCTCCTGCACGCATTCGCTTCAAAATGCCAAACCCTATCTAACAGAAACCAATAAAAATCGGTTTGATAAAATCCGGTTTTTGGATAGCATAGATTTTACCTCTGATTGGTTATTGCCTAAAGTTGAGGTGATTGAGAAAAAGAAATCTGTGGTTTTTCATCCGGTTTGTACGGCATATAAAATGGGTCTTATTCCAAAATTACAATCCATCGGAAATGCTTGTGCCGAAATTGCGGATGTGCCAGCCTTAAGTGGTTGCTGCGGAATGGCTGGGGACCGTGGGTTTTATTATCCAGAACTTACGGCTTTTGCCACCAAAAACGAAGTTGCCGAAGTCGTCCAAAAGGAATATGATGGATATTATTCAAGCAGTAAAACCTGCGAAATGGCACTCGCTGAGGCATCTACAAAGAATTACCAGTCGGTTTTTTATTTGTTGGATGAGGTGACATAAGATTGATTCAGACAAATCCGGGTTTATCATTTGGCTTTCGGTTCGAGAGGCTAACACCGACAACAAAGCTATGCGGTGCAAGCTTTCAAAAAATCAGTTATCTTATTTGAAATTCGTACCGAAGATGCAAAAAAAATGGTTGCTATACTTCTGATTTTAGATGGTTTATACCCGGAATAGATTTCCTGATGGCAATTGCGTGATAAATCACTAAGTTGAATAAATCTGAGATTATCACAATCCGAGGTTATAGATATTTTCTTTATTGCGAAAGGAATTCCCAATCTAATTCCTAAAAATTCTACTTTTGCCCATCTTTAGAAAAGCTAATAAATGAAAATACACCTTGTAACAGGAGCCTGTGGATTTGTTGGGCGAAATCTTGTTAAAAGATTACTTAATACGACATCTGACTTTTTGGTTCTGGTTGATGACCTTTCTACCGGAACTCACCCTTCTACATGGCTGAATCCCAAAGAGTTGCAAGGTAACCAGGATACACAACGAATTGGGGAAAGAATTTTATATTTTCAACAGGATTGCAGGAGCTTTTTTCAGCGTTGGTATGCAGATGCCGACTGGATGAAAAAAGAAAAAGGGGTTGAAGGAAATTCTTTTCATAATGTTTTCCATTTTGCAGCCATTGTAGGGGGCCGTTCCAAAATAGAAGGCGACCCGATGATGGTGGCTTTAGACCTTGCCATAGATGCCGAATTCTTTTATTGGATTACCCGATTTAAACCTAAAAGAGCTTTGTTTCCAAGTTCTTCAGCTGCCTATCCAATTGATTTACAAACAGACCAGGCAGCCATTGCACTGGCCGAATCAGACATCAACTTTTCTAAAATGGGCCAACCCGATATGACTTATGGATGGTCCAAATTGACTGGTGAGTTTCTCGCCCAGATTGCAGCAAAAAACTACGGGATTTCAGTGGCATGTGTCCGTCCTTTTTCGGGCTATGGAGAAGACCAGGACCTCTCCTACCCTACACCCGCAATTGCAGCCAGGGCAGCCAGAAGAGAAAATCCATTTGAAGTATGGGGAACCGGTTACCAAGGCAGAGATTTTGTACATATTGATGATTGCATTGACTGTATCCTGATGGCCATGGAAAATATTCACGATGGTTCAGCCATTAATATCGGACAGGGCAAACTCACAAGTTTCCGCGATCTAATCAAGATATTTACATCTTTTGCTGGCTACTCACCTGAGATAAAAGCACTTACTGACAAACCAGTTGGTGTCCACAGTCGATATGCCAATATGGATTATGTCCAAAACACATTCGGCTGGACAGCAAAAATTAGTATTGAAGAAGGGATGAGGAGGGTTTATGATGCGGCTTTGGCCAGATTGGGAACTCAAAACCAATCCTTGAGAATATAAAATAAATAACTATATTATTATAATTTATACCCAAAATCGAATGATGGTAGAAACTTTTGCAAAACCAAAACAAGTCTCTTTCATTGAGGAATTTGGGATACTAATAAATTTCAAATATTTCGAGAAGAAATTCTATATTAATGAAATTTAGGCAATAACCATGTTGTAAAAGGGAGTTGACCTTTGGTAAAATTCCAAGTGGCAAACTGAAACGGGAGGTATTAAGATTTCAACTTTGACTGGGGTAACAGAAACAAAACCTGCCAATACAGGCTTCCCATAACTTGGTCTTCAGCCCATTTTGGTTGATATTGATGGAAAAAAATAGAAGGAAACGGAGTAGAAGGTCATTTGAGTATAAAATTCCCATGTCTTTCTATCATCCGCACAACTTTTGGCGATCAAGAGCGGTGTCGTATCAACTACTTTTCAACCTATAAAAACCTGTATTTCAAATGTGGTGAAGCAAGAAGGAAGGAAAACGATATAAATGACTATTGGTCAGGTAGATGATGTAATGAATGTAAGAGGAAACCGGTTTGTCACTGCACAAATTGAAAACGCCATCAATTAGAATAAAAAAGTGATTGAAAGTACTGTAGTCGGTTATCCACATAGTATTAAAGGTCAAGGTATTTATGTATAGATCATCCTGCACAGCCAAGCCGAAAGCACAGATAAAATGAAAGATGCGATTTTAGACAGATTAGTAAAATATATTGAAAGAATTGCCAAAACAGATAATTTACAAATCGTAAACGACCACCCTTAAACCCGCTCTGGCAAAATTATGACCCAAATTTTACGGAAAGTGACTAAAGGAAAAGTTCGTTCTTTGGCGGAAAATTCCACTTTACTGGACCCTTTGGTGTTTGATGAAATTTTTAAGGGGAAGTTGTACGCGGGTGGAATTATTGAAATAAATTTGTGGCTAAAAAGTTGTAATTGTGTTGCATTATAAAAAAAGTAAATTTTGCTTTGTCTTTTGTTAGAAAATAAAAATTTGCAATTTTAATATTTAAAAAAATCTTTTTATTTAATTGATTAAAATCTTCAATAATTTGGGCTGACCGGAAAAAGGGTTTAATTTTGAGTCAAAAGAATTAAAATTAATTCTAGTCGACTATTCGAAAGTTTAAAATAGAAAGTCAGTTGCCTTCAAACCTTAAAACTGATTGCAATTCAATTGGAAGTAGTTTGGGAGAAATAAATCCACCTTAAATACTTTTTTAAAAAAAGAGGTTTAAAATTTGAGCGATAAAAATGAAAGAATTTGTAAGGCATCCAAACTGGGATCATGTTGGAAAATTCCAATTTATCCATCCGCTATTGGATGTTTTGCACAACATTAGTGAAGCTAATAAGAATTCCTTATCGGGATTGGAAACCCATCGAATGATTGGTTATAAATGGTATAAACCCATTAACAAGGTACAATGACAATGGTACAAAAACATGTCGAGAAGAGGATGTACTCATTTGTAAATACTTGGTCGCAAACTAAAACCAGAGGCAAATTGATTTCAAGTTTGGCTGACGTTGTAAAAACAAATCCTACCCATACGGGGCTTCGATTGCCAACTAATAAGCCCATTTTGATTAACTCAAGTAGAAAAAAAAATGAATACGACGAAGTAGAAGAATGTTTGTATATAAAATTCATAAAGTCATCTAAAATAGTGCTTAATAACTGCGCCCATGAACGATGCCATGCTACTTATTTCTCAACCTATAAAAACTTGTATCTCAAAGGTGATGATAAACAACAGGAAAAAAGCAGCAAGTGCCAAATCATCGGTATGGTGGAAGATGGTGTTTTCAATGTACCCGGAAATAGATTTGGCAAGAAAGAAGTTCAAAAAGCCATCAACCAAAATAGAAAATTAACCGAAAATGGCATAGTAGGTTATCAACATGTTAAAAAAAATCAGATTACTTTTCAACATATTATTGAAGATAATCAAACTTTAAGTTCAACCCAAATAAGAAATGAAATTTTGGAAACTGTATTTGAATATATCAGTAAGATAACAAAAAAAAACAAAATTCAATTTTTGAGCGAAGTTGATAAACCAAAGTTAGGAAAAAAATTTAGAAGAATTTTAAAAGACGAGACTGATGGAGAGACCGGTTCTTTAAAGAATACACCTACTTTGCTTGTGGATAATATTAATAATTGGAGGTTGTAACTCATATTGTAAAATTATAAAAACAGAAAGTACCAACCAATTAATCAACTATTTCTTATGCTCCTATAATAAATACACTGTTAAATCAAAATTCATATAATGGATAATAGTTAAGATTACGACCCTTCTACTATGAATAAAAATTTCTAGATGATAAATATCTGAACATCTTGAATATGGGACGATGGATTTTAATATTTTTTTTAATACTAACGATAAATTGAATATAATATATAAAGGATATAGATCTCTATATTTTGATGCTAAAATAAAGGACATATTATTTAATATCTCTCTTTTATTGGTTTCGGCATCACTAGTTTTACCAACAAAACTTAATACTCTATGTGTTAGTATTTCTGTTATATTATGGTTTTTATCTGGTGACTACAAATATATTAGAAATTTATACAAAAACAAGCTATCATTAGCAATTTTACTTTACTATGCTTTATATTTATTGAGTATAATTTATTCAGAAAATATTGAAATTGCTTACTCGGAGGTTTTTGAAAGAAAACTTGGATGTATTTTTATCCCATTATTGTTTACCAATTGGGAAAGAATATTATCAATCAAATTTCATATCTTAAGAGCATTTTATTTTTCGGTTACGGTTTCAATCCTCGTATGCATAATAAGTTCATTTATTTCTATTGATGGGCAATCAAATTTAAATTTAATTATTGAATATTTTACGTATAATAACTTATCAAGACATGTAGGATTTCAGCCAATATACTTGTCATATATATCAATAATTTCTTTTTTTCTAATTCTCTACGATTTTAAAAATCTAACCGAAAAAAATAAAAATATATGGTTAAAATATTTAATAATTTTTATTTTAATTCTTCATTATTTTTTTGTAATTTTTCTATCTTCAAGAACCGAGATAATGACCTTACTGATAGTCATACTTGTTTTATTAATTTATATTGCCATTCAGAATAAAACATTTTTGACTCTGATATTTTTATACATAATTATACTTTTGCTGTCGATTTTTTCCATATCAATCAACAGACTTAATAAAAATAGATTTTCAGAGATGATTGAATTAAAAACCGATTACAAAAGCAATAAGTGGGGCGGAAGATCATTCAGAATTCAAAAATGGAAATACTCATTAAAATTATGGGAGAAGAATAAGTTTTTTGGAGTTGGAGTCGGAGATTTCCAATGTGAGCTAAACAAAGTCTATATTGAAAATAAGTTTCTAATGGGCTCTGAAGGGAATTATAATACTCATAATCAGTTCATACAGACTTTGACCACAATCGGAATTCCAGGGCTAAGCATGTTACTTGTCATCTTTTTTCTTCTTTTTCAAAATTTTTACTTTTCGAGAGATTGGATAGTCCCTTGTTTAACCTTGGTTTTTATTTTTTCTATGACAACAGAAAGTGTTCTGGAGAGGAATAAAGGTCTGATTCCTTTTGTATTTTTCTCATTATTAATTTACAACATAAATTTTTCAAGCAATGGTAATGGTCATCGTTGGTCTAATAACTAAAATAATTTGAAGCTTATATCATTTGCAAATGTTATAAAATGATAACACGATCATTTTATAACATAACCTTATCACTGTAAATTCTGATTTTCACCCTAATTTATTTCTCAAAATAATTTCCTCTTAACCTTCTAATTTTGAATACTAACATCTTTCTAATTTTCAAATTTTTTAATAGCTTCTCCCTCTTAAATTATACTTTATTCAAAAGTAGAATAAAGATTTCATATTTAACTTCTAGTATTTCTACATATCAATAATATGAGTATCTCAATAATAGATATAGTAGGAAACAAGTCTGGCATGGATGATTATAGTAGTAACCTATCAAATACTTTAAATTCTTTGGGCTATGAAAATAAAATTTTTTCAAACTTTAATGGCTCTATTCAAGTTTTTAAGAATTTTTTGGACATAAAGTACATTAACCCACTTTACTATATTGTTGGATATTTTATGATTTTCTTGAAGACTAGGAACTTAAAGGAAAACATTCAGATATATCACATTTTTAATTTTGGTTATAAAGAGTATATTTATTATAAAACTGCTAATTTTTTAGGTGTAAAAATAATATCGATATGTCATGACCCAAAACCATTAAGAGGAACAAACAAATTATTTATAGCTAATTACATATTGAGAAATGCGTCAAATCAAATTGTTGTTCACAATGATTATTCTAGCGAAGTTCTAACGAAACTATATACATGCCGAAATAATATACATGTAATCCCCCATGGAGTTTCATTTAACAGTAGAGAAAAAAATATCGATATATTCTATAATGAAGGGATTAATATTCCATCAAGCAAAAAGATTTTGCTATTTTTTGGTCAGCTTAAAGAAGCCAAAGGATTAGATTTATTACTTAAAGCATTTAACTATCTTGATGATTCGTTCTATCTAGTAATTGCAGGTAAGGATGATCTAAACTTGTGGAGTAAGTATTCAAAGATTGTGGATGAGAGCCATAGCCCTCGCCTCATTAAATTACTTAGGTTCATAAAAGATGATGAAAGGTCATTCCTAATTAATCGGTCAAATTTAGTTGTTCTTCCATACAAAGAAATTTTTCAAAGTGGAGTCTTAACAACTGTAATACGATTTGGAAAACCAATACTTGCATCAAATCTCAGGCCAAATCTTTTTTACAGAGACTATTATCAAAATATCTTTTTTTTTGAATCATCTGACACTAATGATCTTGTTAAATCTATAAATCGCTTTTTCTATGAATCATCGAATTACCAAGACAAAGAAGTTAGAAAAAATATTGAAGATCTATCCTGGCTTTCATCAGCTAAAAAATTTGCCAATCTAATAAGTTTAACTTAGATGTTATTACAGTTAAGTTTAAAAAGTATTAAAATCTTGCTGAACTTTTTCCTACTTTATCTTGTAGCAACTAAACTTGGAAATTCTAGAGAGAGAGATTCTTTTGTTTTAATGTATTCTCTCTTCTTGAGTTTCGAAACCCTATTTCTGGGTCCAATCTTGGAGTATACTAGAGTAAAGATTTCCGGTTTGGAAAACTCTAAGTTATTAATAATCAAATATTCTCTGTGTATTTTCAGTTTTATCTCATGTCTATTATTTACAATACTATTTTATAATCGATACCAATTTTTAAATTTACTAAGTACCTTTTTTTTCAAAATACCTAAACTTTTCGGGGGTTCAGTTCTAGTCATATTATTTCTGAACTTCATTATGAGTGTCAATATAAATTTTCTTGCAATTATAATTAACCAAAGGCGGAAATATAACGCTTTAGATTTTATGAATATTTCTGGTTTAATTATAGCTGTTTTTGTGTTGTTATCCGGCACAATTACTGATGATTCCTTTTTCGTAACTATTCCATTTCTAGTCCCCAATATTTGTACTTTAGTTGGTGCATGGATTCTTTTCTTGGTGGTTAGGCTTCAAAACCAACCTTTTAATTGTGATATAACCTATTTTAAAGTTCATTTTTTAAGGGTCTTGCCATTGTATTATACTTTCTTTGTTGGACAGATTTTTGTGGTTGTGCAAAATTATTTTTTGTCACATGGCACCAATGGTTCCTTGAGTAATGTAGATTATGCTAGGAAATTTTCAGAGACTGGTATTACTTTAGTGACATCAGTACTACTTTCGTATTATGTCCCAGTAATATCTGATATTATAGGTACTTATGATAAACAAAGACGAGTTATACACTTTAATAAAATTCTTTTTTTTTCTGGTCTGGTACTTATTATTTCTTCTATTGCTTCAGTACTAGGACCATTTATCCTAGATATTATTTTTGGGAAGACAGCTATAAGCAAACAGTCACTTACTCATATTCATAAACTAGCAATTTTATATGGTAATCAAATTTATGTCTCATTCAACTATACTCTACTATCATACTTCACTTTTTTCTTTTTGGGTCCAAAATTTTACGGTTTAATTTCTTTGGGAACGCAACTCTTTCAATTATCAATTTTAGTTGCTACTTTTCCCTTAATAGGTATATATTCATTGCCTATATGTTTTTTGGTTTCACATTCTGTTAGCGTTATATATTTAATACGCACTATTGAGGTATCTAATATCTATTTTAAAATTATGTCAGTAAGATTAATATATCTATACATAATATATCTATTAGGAAGCGTTCTTCTATTTATTTATCCAATTGAATTTTATTTTTCGCTTATCTATTTTTCCTGCTTTATACTTCTAGCCATTACTTATTTTCATATTAGAATAATTAATCTGAAGCAACTTTTAAAGAATATCCAGTGAGGATACTTACTATTTTTACTCAATTTGATGAAATACATCTGCACAAAGATGTCGGTCAAATTTCGTCTTTTTTCTCAAAAGGAACGAATAATTCTTCATCCATACTTTCAAAAAATTTTAATACCGTAGATTCAACGTCTATCAATTTTATAAAGATTCAACCTTTTTTTGGATCACTATTTTTAGGATCTGTTCTTCACATTTTATCTAAATTTCGCAGATATGACATATTAATTATGTATCATTTACAAGTTAAAAATATCTTTCTATTATTACTGTTTAAAATAACTCATTTTATAAGTAACTCCAAGGGTATTTCTTACTTAAAGCTCGACGCAAATCAATATTTTATTTCTCGCAGGTTTTCTGTATTTTATAAATATTTACTTAATAAAGTTGATTTTGTTTCTGTTGAATCATCCTACATTTTGGAAAATCAAAGAGTTTTTAATGACCTTTTACTTGTGCCAAATGGCTTTAGTTTTGAGCCTGTCTTGCCTGAAAAATATAGAGAAATTTTTACTAACCAGGAAAATATATTTTTGGTAGTAGGTAGGATTGGTGCACCTGAAAAAAATCATCAACAGTTGATTCGAGTTTTTGACCTCTTTTGTACTAATAATTCTTCTTGGATATTAGAATTTGTAGGACCAATTAATCCTGAGTTTTATGATTTCTATCTGAAATATAATTTCACTGAGAGTTCTACTAGCAGTAGAATTAGATTTATAGGTGAAATATCAGATAGAAAGAGTCTCCAATCTTATTATACCAGGTCAAAAGTATTGTTATCATCATCATTATATGAGGGGTTTAACGTTTCTATGGTTGAGGCATTAGCATTTGGTTGTTTTATTATCAGTTCAAATGTTCCTTGTGTTTTTGATATTACAGCTAACTATAAGTATGGCTGTATTTTTGAGTATGATGATGATACAATATTGCTGTCACACATGAAAAATATTACCGACGAGGGTTTTTTAAATTTCAATTTGTTTTATGATTCAATTAACTATGCTAATGATAATTTTTCGTGGGGTAAAATTCTTATCGCACTTGATAGCCTGTTTAGGCAAAAAATATATTCTTAGCAGACCGTATTCTCTCAATTATAATTAGTAAAATGTATAAAATCGGAAAATGTTTATCGTAAAATATTCTTTTACTCTTGTCGAAATGTAGCTTTGCAAGTTTGCTTTTTTTATCGTGTTGACTTCCACTTCCAGCAGAAGCACCACCTATATGATAAACTTTTGATTCAGGCGAGAAGGTTATTTTTATTTCGCCATGCTTTTTAAGTGTGCATACAAGATCAAGCTCTTCAAAATATAGAAAGTAACTCTCATCTAATGCCCATCCAATTTTATCCAAGGCTAATTTATTAATCATAAAGGAAGCTCCTATAGGATAAACTAGTGTTGTAATTGAATTTTTTCGATTATCAATATTAGGAATCTCATTTCCATTAAATGTGTATATGTTCCATATACCTGACTGGGCTTGTATTGTAGTCAATTCTTTGTCAGAATATAATAACGACCCTCCTAGCCAAATATATTTGTCAGTATAATGTTTTGCTAGTTCATAGCCTGCATCTGATTTTGGAAATGCATCATTATTAAGGAACCAAACTATATCTATATTATGCTCTCGTAAATAATCTAATCCAATATTATTAGCGCTAGAAAATCCTTTATTGGTGGTTCTTATTATTTTAACATTCTTATACTTTTCTATTATTCGTTCTAAAGTATCTGAAATTGAATTATTAATAATTACGATATGAATGTTGATTTGTCTTTGTTTTACTACATGTTCTATGCAATTTTCCGTATTTTTAACGTTTGAATAATGAACTATGACTATTCCTATCTTGAGAGATATATTTTCACTCATAGTTATTTTT
Source organism: Cytophagaceae bacterium (assembly GCA_027485575.1). Lineage (GTDB taxonomy): Bacteria > Bacteroidota > Bacteroidia > Cytophagales > Flexibacteraceae > CAMDMI01. The sequence continues at coordinate 2,637 of JAIXQU010000088.1, read as the reverse complement.
GTTAAGTAATATGCTAAAAACCACCATTAATGGTATTGTTTCGAAGGTATACTCGAATAATGAAAATATAACAAGGATCAAGAGGTACTGATTGCAATAGTTAATTATGTTTTTCACATCAAAGTATTTAATAATAATGAAGTAAAAGAAGGCTAATAGTCCAAATATTCCAAATTCACCGATTAGCATAGTGAACCCAGAAAATGGATATAGTCTAATCGAATGAAATGAATTGTCCATACTCTTTATTGTGTTATAAATTCGTAAATCACCATTTTTGAATTCTTCTGTAGTTTTATGTTGTCGTGTTGGATAGTTGCCAAATTCCTTGTTTCCGCTTGCTCTAAATGCAAGTTTCGATGAAAAATTTCCTGGTCCATAACCCATTATTATGTTCCAAATGGATTTTGACCAAGTATTAAAGTTATATTTTAATGAATATAACTTTGAGTTTCCTCCTCGAATTTGTTCAGATATCATTGATTTTAAACCCTCATTTAATGGTTTAGGCGCATTAAATCTTTCAGAGTTATGGGTTTGGTTGGGAAATTTAGTTGGCTTAGTATTTTCGAGTGATTTATTATCTACATCTGTTCTATTAAAAGATAAATTACTAACTGTTTGTTCAACATACTCAATATTTTTCATCGAAAAAATTACTGTTGCGAGTCCAAATATAATAATACCAATTATGCTTATTTTATAATTGTCCTTAAAAATATTTATAACCAAAATTATTATCGTCATAAAACTAGCTAAATTACTTGTACATATCCCTACTAAAAATAATGATAAATATTGAAATCTATAACTCTTAATTTCTTTAAAATATATTAATAGAATAACATTAAAAATAGCGTTATAGTATGATGTGTAGTTAAATATTCCTTTAATATTATCTCCTGTTGACATTCCATATTCACTTGAATTTTCTATCCAGTAAGGAAATGTAAAATTATTGCTTGACCAAATTATAACTAATTGGCTTATGCTTATTACAAAATTAATTATAAATAGGTACTTAATAATTCTCTCTAAACTCTGATCCAATGACTTTATTGATTTTATAGCTGTTATAATTATTATTAAGGTACAGTTAAAAACTGTAGAAATTAATATATTAATTATGTTTAATCTCAATAAAAATAGTTGCAATATTGATAAAGCTGATAGGAATATGTAGAAGTATGATATATTTTCTATTTTAAGATTTCTGAAATTCGTTATAGTTAGTAGAAAGAAAATTAATATTATATATGCTATAGTACTAAATTGATTTAATAGGATTATTGATAAGAGGATGAGTATTGTTTCCTTATTTTCTATTAAGCTCTCAATATTTAACTTTATCTTCATTTTTTGGGTAACTAATTTATTTATCATTTATTATCTAGTCTAGGGAAGAATATTGATTACGTGTTATCCTTTTTCTAAAGTATGTAGACAGTATTACAAGATTGATTTTATTCATATTAGTTTAATATAAAAGCATGCTTGATCTCCGTCTTGGTTATTATTATTGTTAGCGGCTTGTAAATCCCATTTTTTGATTTGATGACCTGGAAATTGACTTGGACCTTCTTTCAAAGTTTTACCAGCTTTATACAGTTCACTTCCCCAGTATTGCAAGCTGAAAGAATCATAAATAATTTTATCAATTCTTAATCCGCATCTTTCAGTTAATATTTTCATGCCCGAAACTGTATGTAAAAAGTAATGCCTTGGCGAATCAATCTGTACCCAATTTTCTTGATATTCTTTCCATGCGTAGGAGTCTGCTATTGGAACTCGTATTAAAATAGTTCCGTCATCGTCCAGACATTTTCGAAGATGGTTTAATGTTAATTCTGGGTTATCCATGTGTTCAAAGGAATGATGGAGCATTATTGTTTTGTACTTTTTGGTTTCTTGAAATAAATCTTTTTTTAATATAGAAACTCCATTTTTGTAATGAATATTTTCATTATTGTATAAGTCAATACCGTGTAGATTTGAAAATCCTGCATTTGCCATTGCGATTAAAAAAGCACCAGCTCCACAACCTATATCTAAAATGGAATTATTAAGGTTGAAGTAATCCTTTATAATCCAAGACATATAGTTGGGATACAATGATGACACGACACTTCCTATAAGTGAGAATGAGCCTAATCTATGAGTGATTAATAATCTTCTGGCAAAGTTTGCCATAGTGTGTTTGTCAAAATCTTTTGGTTCAATCTTCTTGTAGGAGTAATAGTTATCTGGATAATATTCACTAATATCCTTTGGGGGAGTCATTAATTCCAAAGTCCCACAGAATGAGCAACTAGAGTAATCAAAAGGGGCTAGAGTGCCTAGCATTCTTTCTTTTACTTCATAAACAGGGAAATAATCCGATTTTTTGCAAATTGAACAAGTGAAATACTTTTTTTCCTTCATTTTCTGAATTAATAATTTGTTGAAATAATTTTGAGATTGGGTGCTTAAAACAATAGCGTTATTTTTATTTCGACTAATATGGACTGAATTTATTTACCTTTTTTTCACGATAATCAATTTCAAATTATTGGAAGTCGATGATTTTTATTTTCGGCAATATTAGGGTAAAATCTCTTTATTTGAAGCTCGACTTTTTACGATATGAAAATAGCAATT
>JAIXQU010000143.1 GCA_027485575.1 Cytophagaceae bacterium | reverse complement strand
TTGCTGGTTGGGGTAAAGGTTTGCTGAATTGCTCCGGCAATGGCTTGAAAACTCTGGTTGCAATCCAGCCACTGGTAGCTGTCCTGGTTATCGGCGGCGCTGTAGCTTAAGCCATTGGCAATGATGGTATTGTTGGGAATGCTGTAGTTGAGGGTACTGGTAATGATAGAATCGCAACCGTTGGCTGCCGTTAAAGTGTCTTTGTAAATACCTGAAATGCTGTAGATTCTTGTGCCAACCTGCAGGCTTTGGCCCTGGCAAAGATTTACGGTTTGGATTTTAGTTTGGATCGGTTTTATGCTGAGGGTGAGGGTTCGGATGGAGTCGCAGCCGGATTGTGAAAACAAGGTATCGACATAAACACCAGCGGTATCGTAGCCCAAATAGGATTGCCCTTTGCAAATGGCCTGGCTAAGTATGCTTCGTTTTCTGGGTAGTACTTTGATGGAAACGGTATCTCTTTTCTGGCAGCCTGAGCCTTGTTGGCTTGCCTGGTAGGCATACTTATATATTTGAAGCGTATCGCTGTTGTTTTCAAAGTTGATGTTTGGTTTGGCTTTGGTACTTGTAAAGCTGCCCCCAATTTGTTGCCAGCTGTAGGTGGTTTTGATGATAGAATCCGAACCCAAGGTTAGTTTTTTGCCTGCACAAAGTGTGCTGTCTTTGCCCGCGGAAGCATTAAGTTCTGGCCGTACATGCAAGTACAATTCTTCCCAAACCTCGCATTGGTTGGCTGGGCTGTAGCTTTTTAGCCTAATGTATTTGCCTGGTTTACTAAGCTTTTCGCCATCGAAAGCTTTTGTGTTGCCTGCGCATATTGTATCATAGACCTGGGTACGGGTAATGCATTGGCTGTATTTCGCTGCAAAACCATCTTGCCCCAAAGGACTTGACCTGTTTTCTACCCCTCCCAACAAGTTGAAATCAACTGTACCGCCAAATTGCCCTGAAAGCAAAATATTGTTTTCAGAATCCATTGAAATGGATGTGCCATAATCTCTTCCTCCTGCAGTAGCACTTCTGGCCCAAAGTAGCTTGTTATCTTTGGTGTATTTTGCTAAAAATATTCCATAAGCATTGTTATTTAATATGCCTCCCGGGACAACTAAATTCGTAACACCTGGACCCGGATCAAAATCAGATACACCTGAAAATGAACCAGTTATAATTAATGAACCAGCGCTGTCTATGGTGGTTGATCTTATTCGGTCATTGTTACCGTGATAGGAACTGAAATTAAAAGCATTTATAAATTTAAAATTAGAATCATAGCGGGATACATATAGGAATGTGCTACCTGATATCCCGAACTTAAATGTTCCGGGACCTGGATCAAAATCAATGTCATTTCCCGAAAATCCAGACAAAATAACATTCTTGTATCGATCTATTGCAATATTTGAATTATAAGCAACACCTCCAAACAATTCAAAGCCTGCTTTTATATTGCCTGCCGAATCATATTTTGCAAGATATGCGAATGAAATATTTGGCATAAGGGTGTCTTCAACTGCATCTGAGCCTAGAATGTACTGACCTCCATTCATATCCAGATTGAGAGAATCAATGGAATATCCACATGTAAACAGATTGCCAATATTATCGACCTTTATATCAAAGATAGATAAGCCTTTTTCTGGTTCAATCTTTTTTACCCACTTAAAGTTTAGGTCTTTATCAAATTTGCAAATATATATTCGTCCAGAACTTAATGGCTCATCCACTTTTAAAGTATCTTTTCCATTTCCATAATTATATCTGGAATCGAAGCCAAATGTTCCGGTTGCATATACATCCCCATTTGGGGCACTGGCTAGTTTCAATACTTGATTGTACCCCCCGCCAAATGCATGCCTTTTTACATCATTTCCTGCAGAATCTATTTTGATAAGGTATCCGCCAAATTGAGAAGGCAAATCCAAATCAGCGAAAGATTGAATTGGTTCGATTGTATCGCTAAGTATTGTTGAATTCAATCCTCCTATTATTATGGAGCCATCGTCCTGTGGGGAAACTACGGCATTTGTCACACTTATATCATTGCTATAAAATATTCTGTGCCAAAGCAGATTTCCATTTCTGTTGTATTTTGCTACAACCATATTTGGAGTCGTACTGGATGACAGAGGACCACCACTATAGTATATTTTCAGGAGTTTGGTAGCTGGACCTGGATCTATGTCAATGGTATCTGCATAATAGCCTACCACGTAGCTATTTCCCTGTTTGTCAAAACAGGAATTTAAGATTTCATTTCCATTTATAAATCCCAGGTTTTTTCCTCCTCCGAATGTGTTGACCCATTTTAATTGTTGGGCATTGATAAAGATTGGAAATAGGAAAAGAAAACAAATAGTTGAAATAGATCTCATAAAAAAGAGGGGAGGATATTTCCTCCCCCTGGTAAATTTAATAGAATTCAATAAAATTATCTTACTACAAATGGCAAAGGTTTAGAATCATTATCTTCAGATGAAATTAGATAAATGCCTGGTTTTAATCCTGAAACTTTTGTGCTTGTCTTATTTCCCAAGTCTATGGTTCGGATTATTTTTCCTTCTGCAGTCATCAAATTAACCTTATTGTTTTTTATTCCCATTGATTTTTCAATAGTGATTTCACCTTCAGAGGGATTTGGAAATACTTTCAATTTGGCATCGCCAAACACTTTTTGTTGAGGATCTAATTCTAATTCTATCGGTTCATTGTTACCACCTACGGCTTGCCTATACGCTCCTCCTTGATCTGTTCGCATATCTGTGGCTACTGTTACATCAAAACACGCAAGTCCACAATTTGCAGCACCCGGTGTAGCTCTTTCAATCCTACAAAACAAGCGAGGCCCGGGTATATTTGGAAAAATCTGGCCCGGAAGAGCAGAAATGGTGCCTGGGTTGATTGATATTGTACGTACATTCCCAAAATTTTGAAAAACTGGAAAAAAGTTTGGATCTGCAGTTGGAACATATGAAGGATTTGAAACAGAGTTTGTGGTTTCTGTGCCTATGTAATCCCGATTTACTCCATTTTGATCGGTGTAACGACCAACAAATCTCCATGTATATCTAAAATCTAAACCTGTGCAATTGGTTGATGGCGGCCATGTACCATTTGTACTTAAGCTTTGATTCGCCAAAAGTCCCGGACTTGGTTGACTTGCACCAGTGACAATGGTATGATCCCATCTTTGTTGAGTTCCAGCTAAACCAGTTATATCATTATAAATCCAAACATTAAAGGGCAGAGCTGTTCCACCTGGGTTAGGCTGAACAGTAGTGTTGGCATCTACCCTGTTACTACAATCTGTTGAGGTAGCTCCAACCGAGTTTAATCCGAGGTTCACAGGTGAAGTTGCTATTATTGGATTTGTAGTAGTTGATGATAAACCAGTCCATAAAGAAGCTGCAGGAGTAGTTAAACTTTGCGACCATAAAATTGGTGTATTACCTGGAAAGTTTAGAATGGTAAACCTATATTGTGCTGCAGGTGTTACACACACAGACCTACCTACATTGTTCAAGGGTGTAACCAATGCATTGCTAGACACAAGTCTAACTTCCACGGTGTTAAAATTAACTACTTGGCCACTTAAGTCTGTATAAGTTCTAACCAGTCTCCTGTTTACCTTGAAAGAAGATGTTGAAGTTCCGCATGTTGCCGATACTACCTGGCAAAAAAAAGTGCCTGATGAACCATTTGCTCCTCCCCTTGGTCTCACCTTTATAGTTGCACTGGTAAAAGGCCCATTTGGAATAATTGCATTGGTAACATTATCTACCACATCAAAACCCTGAGGAATGGTCCAGGCATAAGAAGCCCCTCCTGGAGGTCCTGTAAGGCGGAAATATCCATCAGGATTCGTAATATTTAAATTTGGGGTGGTTCCGTATTGGGCATCTAAACACACAGACCGCACATTACCAACAGAAGTGAAATTATTCCATCCGTTAGCAGGGCTGTTTGTGTTTGTAGCTAGGATTCCGTTGGCTGCGGTAACAGCTTCAAAGCCAATTAAACCTCCAATACCACCACCCGCACTAATGGTAAGTCTTTTTTCTAAAGAATTACAACTAGCTCCTGGTATAACAGTAACTACTGACGAACCAGTAAAGGTACTAGGGACCGTCCAAAAAAAGGAACTATTATCACCGGAAAATATTGCACCAGGTATTGCGGTAGAATTCCATTGATATTGATCGATACCTATTGAGGCCGCAATATTTCTTGAATATTTTGGATCTAATGATACAGAAATATTTGAACCAGGGGTAACACATAAGGTAGATGCATTTGTTGTGTTAATGTTAGCAGGGAAAAAATTATCCAATACACCCATAGTTATTGTTTTGTAAACATCAATAGATGCAAAACCTCTACATCCACAATTACCATTAAGCGTGGTGTATTCAACTTTTAATCTGCCTTTTCCCCAACTTTGGCTTAAGGCTGTAGGTGTAGTTGCCCTTGCGGTTACGGTAGGCGTAGTGGCCCCACCAACAATAACAATATCTCCTTCAGCTGTCCAGGATAAAGAACCAGCAACATAACCAGTTCCTGATGCGGTGGCAGTCACAGTAAATGTTGGCGAGACTGTAGGATTTGCACTTTGCGTTACACATATCCTTGGTCCATTTGACGGATTAACTGTACCAGAACTGGTTGTAAAAACAGTTGTTGTACCACCACACTCAAGCTTTGGCGGAGTCTGCCCAAACAATAAATTTTGTGGTAGGCTCATAATGCTAACCACTTGCAAAATTATAAAACTAAACATTTTAAAAGTTTTCATTATTTTTTGAAATTAAACGATTGATCCCACCCCACTACTTCACCTCGGGGGCAGCTACAAGGTATTTATCGCTATCCAAAATTTGTAAAACGGATACCCATTTCAGGGCAAAAAACCAATCGTTAAAAAATTCCTACCTTTGTAGCCCCTCAGCGTTGGGGTAGGTTTCTTGTTGGCTGGTTCTTTTGGGAACGGCCTGCCAGCAATCTCCCATTGCCGACAAGCTCGTCCTCTGGGCGGGCTTGTTTTTTTAGGTTGATACTATTGTTTTTCTATTCGCTGAAATGAAATGGATAAACGATTTGTTTTAATGATCAGGCCAGAATGCAGGTTTCGTTGCCCAAAATCTTCTTCAAAACCAACTTGCAGAAGCTCCTTTGTAAGGAAGGCTTTCTTCATTTGAAGAGGGTCATTCCGGAATTCGATTGAAATGTCAGTGCTCATAAATTGGTGTTGAATTGGTTCTTGAAAACGGGCGTGCTTTTGTTCGGTCAAATGTATCAGCAGCCGGTTCTCCGCAATGGTTAAATGTGCAGGCGTGTACTCATTTTCTCCCGGCGTGTATAAATCGGTTGTCGGGCTTTGTGTAATGTTGCATGCAGAAAACTACCGCTCCGAAAAATCAACTTGTAATGAAACTTTATGGATTAATCCTGATTTGCTGCTCGGCGCTGATTTTCGGTTCCACTGCCCTGGCACAATCGTTTGGAATCCAAAACATCAGCATTACCAAAGGATTGATAAACAATTCAGTCTGGGGAATCACGCAGGACAAGGACGGTTATATGTGGTTCGCCAGTTCGAACGGCATTCAGCGGTTTGATGGAAAAAATTACAAATCCTTTTCGCAGAGAGATGGCCTGGCCGACTCAGAAGCCCTGGACTTTTTCAGAAACAATGTCACAGGGGAAATCTATGCGCAGGTGTATCCTGGAAAGGCCTCCGTGCTGAAAGACGGAAAAATAGACTTCATAAAAAGCAAGCGACTCGAAGCGCTGTATTCGTCCCGGAGTATTTTGAACATAACGGTCAATTCTGCCCGCAAAACACTTTTTATCTATTCCGATCTCACTGCCTATGAAACTGATTTTGAATTTAATGTCAAGCGGTCATTCAAGCAAAGCCGCTCTGAAGGAAGCCTGATCCTTTATTTTTACAACCAGGACACCTTGTGCCGCCTGATAGAGCATTCCGCAAAAGGGGTTTTCATGGATAAATTGGTTAAAAACCATTTCCAGGAAATAGGTAAAGTATGCAGCGGAGTAGGAGTGAAGGCGAAGTTCAATACCTTCAATGAGCCGGGATGCCTGCTTTATGACAACAATTATCAGGTGTATTCGCTTAATTTCAATTCCCTCAAAATTAATAAAGTAGCCTCTGGAAAAACCGAGATTTCGGGGCTGCTTATCGACAGCGATTCCATTCTTTGGTACGGAAAAAACGATGGGGTATATTGGCAGAATCTGAAACTGCGGTCTGATTCCGGACACGTGCTTGACCAGCACATCGTCGGTAATATTTTTGAAGACCGCTTCCACCAAATCTGGTTTACTACCATTACAAACGGGGTATATTATATCAGCAACAAGCACATCCGGAATGCGCATGGGTCCCGTTCAGGAAAATCAGAACGCACCATTCACACGTTCTTCCGGAATGGGAATCTCAGTTTGTTTGGATACACCAACAACTCCTTTCTGGTAAAGCAAAATGGAACAGAGCAACTGGTTCACATTGGCCGGCCCGATATGTTCAATCGCGTAATTAAGGTAATGGAGCATGGACAGGAACTTCTTATTGTTCATGAATTTGGTGTGTTCAACGGTACAACCCGCAAAAACTATTATTTAGGTGGGGGGATTAAAGACTTCAAACATCTGAAAAACAATGTTTTCCTTAGTTCAGGTTTTCAGGGGCTCATCCGGTGGAAAAGGGAAGGAGAAACTCTAATCCATTTAGATACGATTGAGAAAAACAAGGTCCTTTGCTTTGAGCTGATTAATGACACGATGGTGGCTTATAATTCCACAAAAGGATGCTTTATCCGGAATCTCCAAAACCCAAAGAAAATTACCCCCATAATCTTCCCCGAAAACAAATCCGTTTCTATTTCCCGTTTTTACAAACACAAAGAACAGGTGTTTGCTCTGGATCCGGATGGAAACCTGTACAAACTCATGGGCGGCAAACTGGTTTGCACGTATCCGGATATTCTGGGAAACCATGAACGGATCCGCCAAATTCTGGTGGATGACGCGGGAACACTTCATGCCATCACAGACAGGGCATATTACGCTGTGTTCCAGTTTGCCAGACCAGGAAAACACAAAAAAGTAGTTCTCAATTACAAAAATGGATTCACCCACTCTCTGATTAATCATGTTTTTATCCGGAACGATACTGTTTATATTTCCGGAAACAATGGAGTGTCCGCTTTCAGACTCGATGACCTCCGGAACCAATTCCCCGAAAAGGTCCGTATTTCGCAAGTATCATCGGGCGATGCGGTAATTGCGGATCCTTCGCAGTTTTTTACGCTGAGCAAATCGCAGACCGACCTCAAACTTGAATGCCACACCATCGACTTTAGTTTCCCTGAACCCGTATTTTTCTCATACCGGATGGTGCGCAACGGCAGGGAACGCTATGCCGGAAAAACCACAGAAAATTCGATTGTTCTTTCTGACTTAAAAGCGGGTGACTATGTACTTCAGGTCACGGCATTCAATTCTTTGAATCCGGCCCAGAAAAGTGCTACGCTTGAAATCCGGTTTCGGAAGGAGCCACTGTTTTTCGAAAATATCTGGGTGCAGGCATTCCTTTATGTTTCCTCCATTCTGCTGTTGGTCTGGATTCTGATGTATCTCCTTCGGCGGAAAGGGGAAATAGAGAAAGCCCGGAATCGCATTCAGCAACGAATCACCCGTCTCGAACTTTTGGCGCTCCGTTCTCAGCTGGACCCGCATTTTATTTTCAACTCGCTCAATTCCATCAAAGAGTTCATCCGGAAAAATGATGTGTTCCGCTCGCAGCAATACCTGGATGATTTTGCCACATTGATGCGGACCACGCTCGATAAAAGCAAACACCGGAATATTCTGCTGTCCGACGAAATACAGTACCTGAACACCTACCTTACACTGGAACAACTGCGGTTTAACCACAGTTTCTCTTTCCGGATTTCATACGGAAACCTTCCGGCAGAACTGATTTACATTCCCTCGATGATGCTTCAGCCCTTTGTTGAAAATTCTATTCGCCACGGGAAGATCGGAGCCCTTCCGCATGAAGGTTTGCTGGAGGTGAAGTTTGAAGAAATGAATGACGATTTTCTGAAGTGCACCGTTATGGACAATGGAACAGGTCTTAATTCGGACATAATTTATCCTCAAAAGGGTGTGCATGCCATTAGTATTCTTCAGGACCGTATCAATTTATACAACGATTCCCAAAGCATGAAAATCCGGTTTGAGGTTCGAAACCGGGCTGATGGCGCTTCGGGGGTCATGGTTGAAATTCTGCTGCCTATTCTCTACAATGAAAACGATTAACATAAGCCTGATCGAAGACGAACCCCAAAGCTTGTCTTTACTCAAAGATACCATCCAGGCTCTTGGGAACCAATATTCCCTTGTTTCTGCCACAAGCAGTGTGACCGACTCTGTTATAGAAATCCAGCAATGCAAACCCGACATTCTGATTTCGGATATTCAGCTTCAGGACGGAACCGTTTTTGATGTTTTGGAAAAATCCGGGGCTTATATCAAAACACTGGTTCTGATTACTGCCTACGATCACTATGCAATTCGTGCCATAAAATACAGTGCCATTGACTATCTACTGAAGCCTGTGAATGCCCAGGAGCTGAAGCTGGCTATGGAGAAATGTGTGCAACAGCTGGATACTTTCCATTTGAACACAGTTAGTCAGATTAACTTTCTGCAAGCCAGAAATGAACCAGGCAACCAGAATACCTATGGTGATATTCTGATTAATTCGGACAATGCCATCCATGTGATCCGCCAGAATGAGATTTTGTATTGCAAGGCCGACCGGAATTATACAGAGTTTTATCTGCAGGATGGAAGGGTGATAATCAGTTCCAGAACTTTACTTTTTTATGAACAGCTGCTGGATCCGGCCATCTTTTTCCGGGTTCACTTATCGTTTATTATCAACACAAAACATGTGAAGACCTTTGTGAAAGGGCGGAGCGGCAGTGTAGTGATGAGCAATGGGTACGAAATTGATGTGGCATCCCGGAGAATGGCTTTATTTGCCAGTTTCTTTAAATCAAGGCGATAAGTAAGGGTGTCAGAGCATTGGTTGGGTATCAGTTCTTTTCGATTGGTATTCGGGAAGCTATTGCAGGACTGTATGCGCCTCAGGAGTATTTTTAATGCCGCTTATAACTAAGTCCTGCTGAAAAAGCTTTTGTCTACTTATTATCAACTGTTTAATATTGAAATTTAAGATAAATGTGTAAGGCTTTTAAAACAAACCAATCAAAAAGCTTGCATTTAAAAAAGGCGGGGAGGAAGCTTTTCCAGCGAGGGTGGGCCGGAAGCGGGAAGGAGCATTGGAAAAGCTAGAGTTTTTTGCATACTTTTTGGGGCAATGCCAAAAAGTATGAATCTCGGAA
>JAIXQU010000017.1 GCA_027485575.1 Cytophagaceae bacterium | reverse complement strand
TTTTGGGGGGTAGGGGAGTTGCCAATCGGGTTAATTATGAATGATTTTGGATTTGGCTTTCCCGTGTACGATGGATTTGTAGAAATAAACCTAACCCTGTACCCATTTCCAAGAGGTAAACCAGAAGGAAAATTGACATTGACTGTTTGTGGTTGGTCAGACAAAAGCGTATCCAGGTTTATTGGATTTCCAAAATTTCCGTTGGCATTGCTTAACTGTGTAATAAATTGATTTCCAGGATTAAAAACCCCTGTGGAAGAAAAAGGAATGGCAATATTGGAGCCAGCACAAAAAGAAATGGGTAAGCTACCGACTTTCATGCAATTGAAGACCAGCTCGACCTTCTTCTCTCTGGATTCACAAGAAGCCTTTTTAACTTTCAGGCCATAAATTCCTTCCAATGCTGCAGTTGCATTTGGAAGAATCGGTTCTCTCAATGTGCTGGTAAATCCGTTGGGGCCACTCCATGTATAGTTGTACCCTACAAGCGATTCTGCAGATAGTTGAACCGTATCTCCAATGCAATATTGACCGGAAGTAACGGGAGTGAAGTTGGGAATAACAATTGTTCCGCTCACGCAGGGCATACTTGCATACGCTTCTCTGATTCTGTTTCCTGGCAATGGGCCAAAACCTAAGGATAGGTTTACATTTCCGGTAAGATGGCAGTAACTCATAATGGTACCGGTTCTTCCCTTAACCGTGGGCTGGCAACCACCTTCGGCATTCCAACAGGAGTCTATTTGTCCAAACACCCCCGGAGCAACTTCCCAATTGCAATTGTGGGTGTGTGGGCTGGAAAAATTATGGCCAAGTTCATGGGCAATTGTACTTAGTGTCCAAGAATATGTCGGTAGGGGCGCAAAAAGAAAGTCGATATTTGAAAAACCATATCTGAAACTTGAACAAAGGGCATTTAAAAATGCAACTCCACCCAGACTCAAATTTCTTGTGCTAAGCAGGTGGGCCAACTGTCCGGGCCAATTGGCAGCATTTCCTGCATCCTGAAAATCGCCTAGTGCAGTAAAAGAGGAGGAATAGTTATAAGGGTCAGGAGTATCCCAGACCTTTACGATTTTTACGCCTATGTTGATATTTTCAATTTCATACAAGACTGCTGTTCCATTAAACATGGCCTCAAACCGGTTAAGTGCTCCTTGAATGCTGTTGCCGCCTTTTTGAAACATGTCATGGTCGCATTCCCAATAGATTTCTGTTAACTTACAAGAGGTGTCATCCTGAATCGCATTTGGATTTTTGGGTACTGTTTTCTTGTATTCTCTCGGGTCCGAAAGTTCTTCGCTCAGGCATTGAAAAGGATTTTTCGCCACCAGATCCTTATCATTAAAGATTACATACTCATTTTGTTTTCCCAAAGAATCCGGAAGTTTTGCAATGTTGATATTTCCCTGACTATTGGAAATGATTACAACGATTTCTCCATCCGGAAAAATACTGAGGGCAACTGTTTCAAGTCCTCTTTTGTTGTTTTTTCCTTTGTAGTGAACAGGAGCTTTGAGGCTTGCGTCCACCTCCTGGTTTCTGGAATTCAGTACTTTGAAATCGCTGGCATGAATTTCATTAACCATTAAGTCTACTTCGGTTTCTCCATCAGGCAATGGCAGATTGAGTTTTATCGAATTGGATTTTTTCAGATAGGTTAATTTTGATAACTCACTATTCAACATGGCTGTCTTCCCTTTTTTGGACCATTTTTTAAGTTCCCTGGTTATTGGAGCCTGGTTTGAAAACAAGGAGATGGTTTGTCCTTTTGTTTGAGTAAATATGCAAAAGGCCAATAGGCTAAAAATTAGTTTCAATTTAAAATTTGGTGAATGGTAAGTCTGATTACAAAAGTGTAGGGGAAAAAATTGAAAATCATATTTTTTGGATAAATTCAAATTATTTTTTTTCCAAAACCCAATTTGAATGGAAAATTCAACAATAATTAACTGCTTACCTAAGTTTTTGTTTTATTGCAGGCAACACAAATCGAAAAAAGATGTCAGAACCGGGTAACGAAATTGAACCTCAGAATGAGCCCGAGGAAAAGTGTTTAAATTGTGGGACACCGCTTCAGGATCGATTTTGCGGGCATTGCGGGCAAGATAAGAAAGAGTTTAAACGGTCTATACTGCAAGTCTTTATTCAATTTTTCGAAACTTTCACCGATTTTGACAATAAGCTATGGTCAAGTCTTGGGCCTTTGATTTATAAGCCTGGCTTTCTAACAAAAAAGTTTTTGGAAGGAAAAAGAAAAAGCTACCTGAATCCCATTCAGATGTATGCCTTCTTTTCATTCTTGTTCTTTTTTACTTTTTTCTATATGCCAGATTTTGTCAGTGTTGACAAAACACCTATAGCCCAACAGATAACCAAAGAATTGTCTCAAAATGAATCTGAGAAAGATGATGTTGATTCCACCCAAAAAAAATCTTCAGATTCTTTGGTTTTGAGCCTGGGAAAAACAAAAATCAACATCAGCGGCGATTCTACTAAAAAGGATGGAATTACATCGGCCGGCAAAAGCAGTAGTTTGGCAAGATACGACTCGGCCCAGTTGGCTTTGCCCCCCACAGAAAGGCAGTCAAAGTTTGTAAATGATGTAACTCGGCGGTTTCTGGAGATTTTTGATAAAACAAGAAACAACGAATCTGCAGCATTGGCGGCAATTATAGATACCTTTAAATCCAACATTGCCAATCTGATAATTCTATTACTTCCGGTTTTTGCAGGTATCCTAAAAGTACTTTATATCAGGAGGAAATATTATTATGTAGAGCATTTAATTTTTGCCATCCATCTCCATTGTTTTGCTTTTTTGTTGTTAAGCATTTCAACTGTGGTAAACAACCTGGTTTTTCTGGCAGATGGGTTTGAAGGTTATTTTTTCTTTATTTTTCTTTTGTATTTCTATTTCGCTGTTAAGAATATGTATGGCCAGAAATGGGGAAAGACTTTTGTTAAATTTAATCTTCTTGGAATGGCGTATTCTCTTTTTCTTTTTTTTGGATTTATTCTGAATTTAATTGTGTCCATTTATTTTTCCAATTCCTGAAAACTCCCTTTTGTCTTATTGTAAAGGATTGTAGGCCAGTCTAATAAACCATAATCTCTGGATTTTCATGCCAAAATCATTAAGAGAAATAGCAGGCTAAATTTTTGAGATGAACTCTTTTATTATCCCTTGCATTCTATTCGCCACCTTTTTTACCTCTTCCACTACCATTTCATGGTTGATGCTTACTATCTTTCCTTCTACGCCAAGGTCAGATATGACAGAAAAAGCAAGACAATCCATACCCATCTGGTTGGCCACTATGGCTTCCGGAACGGTTGACATACCCACCGCATCGGCGCCCAGATTCCGGAATGCCTTGTATTCTGCCGGGGTTTCATAGGTTGGCCCGGTTACAGCTAAATAGACTCCCCGGGAATTTTTTTGTCCTGCTTTGGTTGCAATGTCCATGGCTAGTTCGATCCAATCTTTTTTGTAAACCTGGCTCATATCTGGAAATCTTTGGCCCCATTCGGGTAGGTGAGGCCCTATTAAAGGATTGGTGCCCATGGCATTAATATGATCTTTGATAAACATCACTTCACCCAGTTCCTGTCCAGGGTTCATGCCGCCGGCTGCATTGGAAAGCAATAGTTTTTTAATTCCCCAGATACCAAACAATCGAATGGGAAGTGTAATTTCCTGCATGGAATAGCCTTCATAAAAATGAAAACGACCTTGCATGGCCACAACTTTTTTATTCCCCAGTTCTCCATAAACTAATTTACCTGCATGGCCTGGAACTGTTGACACCGGAAAGTTTGGAATTTCGGAATAAGGAATTGAAATGGCATTTCTAATTTCAAGGGCGATATCACCCATTCCACTTCCAAGAACCATGGCAATCTCCGGTGCTTGTTTGCATTTTGACCTAATGTAGTCAAGGGCTTCATTAACCTGGTGGAGGTAGTTGAATGTCAAAGTCTTTTGTTTTTAATGACCGGCAATTTGATTCAATTTTATGAAGTTAGGTTCAAATATAAATCAACAATTGGGATGATTTGTGGCAATATCTGAAATTCAGATAATCAACACAGTAATGTTAATTCATGGAAATAAAACTATTAGCCTACTAAATGGGGCATTGAGCAACGGTGCCATTTTGAACTACAGCAGGCATGGAAATCGCTTGTCGGGCGTGGCTCCTGCAACGTTCTCTCTATTCATAAGCCTCTGGCTGTACAAGCCAATTCTTCTCCAAAAAATTAACAAGATTATTATCCTGGCTGGTTAGAAAGATGTTTGAATTCGAGGGGCCACAGAACAGCGGAGACATGGCGGACCAAACGCTGCATTAAATTTGTTGTTGAAAAAAAATCGGGATTACTATAACTTTGTACAATTATGAAAAACAAAATAGCACTCGTTTACCTTTTTTTGGTTTCCATGACCTTATCTATCCTGTGATTTTTGGTAGACTCAGACCCAAGGCCGGCCAATATTTCAACCCCAATATTTGAGGTTTTTGCCATGAGCATTATTTTCTTTGGTTTTTTGACTTTGATTTATTTTGGATTCAGATACATTTTTGGCCAGGTCAAAAGGTTGTAGGTCTGACTTAATTCTAATCGGGCGTGGCTCACATCTTTGTTTTTCGGAATTGGATTCACAAAAAAGTCCACCTTATAAATGGCAGGTTGTCCTGATAACTTGTTACTTTTCAGCTGTAAAACTTTAGTGTTTGGTAACAGCAAGTGTTTCAAAAAATAGGCAGATGAAAACAATTTCTTTGCCACTTGTACTTTACCGGTAATTCGAAAAATTTACACTCTACTCCCAACTGGGTTTGCCGGATGTCAGTAAATTTTAAATAAAAATTGATTCAATTCTTTTGGTCATTAAAATAGTATTGACAAGCTTGCACAAAAAAAAATCTATGAATCAAATATCAGGTCTTCAGGACAAAATTATCAATCTGGCACTTTATTATGGACCAAAAA
Organism: Cytophagaceae bacterium; assembly: GCA_027485575.1. Lineage (GTDB taxonomy): Bacteria > Bacteroidota > Bacteroidia > Cytophagales > Flexibacteraceae > CAMDMI01. The sequence continues at coordinate 6,254 of JAIXQU010000017.1, read as the reverse complement.
TAGGGGCGTCCCTTTTGGTTTTTATCATCGGACTTTGGGTTACCAATTGGGTTACCCGGATTATTTCCAAAGGAATGGCCACCAGAGGTTTTGATGTTTCGTTACAATCATTCCTCTCCAGCTTGATTTCAGTTTCACTAAAAGTGATGCTTTTGGTTTCAGTTGCAGGAATGATTGGTATTCAAACTACCTCTTTTGTTGCCATTCTCGGTGCTGCTGGTTTGGCAGTTGGTCTGGCACTGCAAGGCTCACTGGCAAATTTTGCAGGAGGAGTTCTCACGCTGGTTTTTAAGCCATACAAGGCCGGAGATTTGATTGAAGCTCAGGGTCAATTTGGGGAAGTAACCGAAATTCAGATATTCAATACAGTAATGTTAACTCCTGAAAATAAAACTGTTATCGTTCCAAATGGGGCATTGAGCAACGGTACAATTGTGAACTATAGCCGGCATGGAAATCTTCGTGTGGATATTGTAGTGGCTGTAGAACCTGGTTCGGATATTTCTAAAGTCAGGCGGGTATTGTTGGAAAGTATGGATAAAAATACAAAGGTTTTGAAAAATCCTGCGCCGAGTGTCAATGTTTTAAAAATTGGTGATGGTATGGTTACTTTGGCAGTTCGTCCTTTTTCCACTGTGGCCGATTACTGGGACGTGTTTTTTGGTGTTCAGGAGCAAATAAAAATCACCTTTGAGCAAAACAATATTCAGGGACCGGTACCTCATCAGGTGGTGATTCATGAAAATGCATAAAATAATTTTGGCATAAAAAAAGGCGCCTACCGGGCGCCTTTTTAACATTTTTTTTTAAAGAATCAACGAGGTAGTGCCGATTGAAGTTGAGAGGTACCAACAATTTTTGTTCCTTGTACCTGTCCTACAATACTACTGTCGGGACGAAAAATACTGCTTAGGTATTTCTCAAGCCCTTTTCTTTTTGCCGGATGTCCCATAAAGACAAGTGCGAAAAGAAGTAACATTTTTGCCAAAAAAGAGGTTTCTGAGTAGGATTTAGCTTTCATGGTTCTGCTCATTTTATGACTTACATACCTTCAGTTTTATATAGGTAACCCATTAATTCTGTCTTTTTTTATATATTTTCAGAATCAGGTATGACTTGCAATAAATAAGGAACTTGAATCGGTTTCTCTTTTTTTATGAATTTTGCTTGTAATGTTGCATCGCAAATAAACATGAATTTTTTCCTAAAGTCTGATTGGCTTAACATTGAAATAGGCCAAAACTCTATAAAAGAGTATCTTCTGGTTTTACTGGTAATCCTATTGGCTTTATTATTGAGGAGGTTCTTTGCTACACTTCTCTCTAAATTGCTTTTCAGGATTATTCGAAAAAAAGAAAATTCCTCATCCATTCAATCCTTTGTTTTGCTGCTTTCCAGGCCTGTTGGTTGGATTATTACCCTTTTTGTTTTATACATCTGTTTTTCTAGCCTGGATGTACCGGTAGAATGGAATCTAAGTTCATCTGAGAAGCCTGGTCTGTTGATGTTGATTCACAAGGTTTTCCTCATTTCCATCATTACCTCATTTACGTTTTTTGCACTTCGGTTTATTGATTTTCTGGCCATAGAGTTAATGGCCAAAGAAGGGAATGGAACCGGATTTCTGGCTGATAAACAGTTACTTCCGTTTTTAAAGGAATTGGTCAAAATTCTCATGGTGATCATTGCCTTTTTCTTTGGATTGGGTTTTGTTTTTGAATTGAATGTGGCCAATCTCGTTGCAGGTTTGGGATTGGGTGGTTTGGCATTTGCGCTGGCCGCCAAAGAATCGCTTGAAAATCTTTTTGCTTCTTTTACCATTTTCCTGGACAAGCCATTCGTAGTTGGAGATTTGGTTACGGTTAATTCCATCACAGGGACAATTGAAAAAGTGGGTTTTAGAAGTACGCGAATCCGAACACTGGAAAAAAGTGTGGTTTCTTTGCCAAATAAATTACTAATAGACAATGCATTAGATAATTTAATGTTGCGTACACATCGTCGTGCCGACTCCAACCTGATTTTGGAATACAAGACTTCAAAGGAAAATTTCGGGTTGTTTTTAGAAAAGTTAAGAAACTACATTGAACAACATCCCCGCTGCAACGAAGAAAGCATGGTCCGATTTGTTGAATTTGGAGACAACGGCTATGTAATCAGGCTTTTATATTTTGTGGATGCCCAGGAATTCAATGAGTTTTGCCAGATTCGGGAAGAAATTAATTTGCAAATTCTGGACATCGCAAAATCCTGTAATTGTAGTTTTGCTTTTCAGACACATACCGTTTTATTGGAAGACAAGAGATAGGCTTTCCATTGAGTTAGATAATATTTTTGGTTGGTCTTTGTTATTTGATTTTTTTACCAATTGCTTGGTTTGGGTTAAAGCAAATGCCTTAACTTTGGCCTTCTCCAATGACGATTTTGTGAAAAGAATAAACCAATGAGTGATCAAATTAAACACGAATGTGGTGTAGCCTTAATCAGGCTCAAAAAACCTTTACAATATTTTATCGACACTTACGGTAGCCCTACCTGGGCCGTGCAAAAGCTGTATTTGTTGATGGAAAAACAACACAACCGAGGCCAGGACGGAGCGGGTGTTGCCAATATCAAGTTGGATATGGACCCGGGAAAAGCCTATATCCACAGGCTTCGGACCATAGAAACCAGTCCGGTTTCTTATATTTTTTCAAAAATTGAAAAGAAATTCAGAAAAGCCCAGGAACAAAACAAAGCCCTGTTTAAGAATGAAAAGTGGCTGAAGGACAATGTTGATTGGAGCGGTGAGCTTTGGTTAGGGCACCTCAGGTATGGGACCCACGGAGAAAACTCGATGGAGAAATGCCATCCAATGATTCGCCAGAACAACTGGAGAAGTAGAAACCTGGTCATGGCTGGGAACTTCAACATGACCAATGTTGATGTCTTGTTTGACCGTTTGGTTGAAATTGGCCAGCATCCTTACGAAAAGGCTGATACAGTTACGGTCATGGAAAAGATTGGACATTTTCTGGATGAAGAAGTTCAACGGTTATTTAATTACTATAAATCAGAATTCAACAACCAGGAAATCAGCCTGTTGATTGAAAAAGAGATTGACATTCAAAAAGTATTGATTCGTTCCTGCAAAGATTTTGATGGGGGTTATCTGATGGCGGGATTGACAGGTAACGGTTCTGCCTTTGTGGCCAGGGATCCAAATGGAATCCGTCCCGGTTATTATTTTGAAAACGATGAAGTTATAGTTGTGGCCTCTGAAAAGCCTGCCATAAAAACTGCCTTTAAAGCAGACTATAACCAAATTAAAGAAATAAAGCCCGGACATGCACTCATCATTAACAAAGATTGTACGCTCGCCGAAAAGAAGATTCTGGAGCCCGGAGAGCGTAAATCATGCTCTTTTGAACGCATTTACTTTTCCAGAGGAAATGACCCTGAAATTTACAGAGAACGTAAAAAACTAGGCGAAACCCTGACCAAACAGGTCCTTGAGGCTGTGGATTATGATTTGGAAAACTCCGTATTTTCCTATATTCCAAACACAGCTGAAACTTCATTTCTTGGAATGATGGCAGGTCTGGAAAGTTATCTGGCAGATGTGCGGGTATCAACCATTGGCAATGGGGAATGGAAAGGAGATGAGTTAAGAAAAGCCTTGAACTTCAGGCCAAGGATTGAAAAACTGGTCATTAAAGATGCCAACTTAAGGACATTTATCACAGATGATGAACATCGGGATGAAATGGTTAGCCATGTTTACGATACGACTTATGAGATGATTCGCAAAGGAGTTGATACCATTGTGGTGATTGATGATTCCATTGTGAGGGGTACGACGCTGGAAAAGAGTATTTTAAAAATGCTCAATCGTTTGGAGCCCAAGCGAATCATTATAGTTTCTTCTGCTCCTCAAATCCGGTATCCCGATTGTTATGGCATAGACATGAGCAAAATGAAGGATTTTGTAGCATTTAGGGCGGTTTTGAAACTATTGCAAGACACCAGGCAGGAAAATCTCATTGATGAGGTTTATGAAAAATGTGTTGCCGCACAGCAAAACAAGACGGACGAAGTCTCAAATTTTGTTCAATTGCTTTACAAGCCATTTACAGCCAATCAGATTTCAGATAAAATAGCTGAGATAATCACTCCACCGGACGTAAAGGCAGAAGTCAAGGTGGTTTACCAGACAATCGAAGGTTTGCATGAAGCCTGTCCGAACCATTTGGGCGATTGGTATTTTACAGGAAACTATCCGACTCAGGGCGGAAACAGAGTTGTTAATCAGGCTTTTATTAATTTTATAGAGAACAAAACAGTAAGGGCATACTGATGAAATTCCGCTTCTAAAGCGGGATCTTAATGGAGATTAACGTTACATTTTTTTAGATAATTTTTATACTTCAGGAAACAGAAAATTAAAATGATAAAATCGCACGAGGTTGATTATAAAATAATAGGTGATGATATTCAAATTGTTGAAATAGAGCTAGATCCGGGTGAAACTGTGATAGCTGAAGCCGGTGCTATGTTGTACATGGAAGAAGGCATTCAGTTTGAAACCAAAATGGGTGACGGTTCAAACCCAAACGCTGGTTTTTTTGACAAAATGTTGTCAGCCGGAAGCCGGATTTTTACAGGAGAATCCTTGTTTATGACCCATTTCACGCACCGGGGCTATGGAAAAGGCCATGTGGCTTTTTCTGCACCTTATCCCGGAACGGTAATTCCAGTCGATTTGGCTTCTATGAAAAACAATGAATTGATAGTTCAGAAAGATGCTTTTTTATGTGCAGCCCTTGGAACAAAACTGAGTATGCATTTCAACAAGAAGCTCGGTGCCGGAATATTTGGTGGCGAAGGGTTTATTCTCCAGAAATTGACAGGTGATGGCAGGGCTTTTATTCATGCTGGTGGAACCTTGATTGAAAGAACTTTGAACAATGAAACACTAAGGGTGGATACCGGTTGCGTTGTCGGTTTTGAAAACACGATCGATTTTGATGTTCAACGGGCAGGGGGTTTAAAATCAATGGTTTTTGGTGGTGAAGGCTTGTTTTTGGCTACCCTAAAAGGAACCGGAAGAATCTGGCTTCAATCTATGCCAATTGGAAAACTGATTGGTGCTTTGAACCCTGCAGGTAGAAATGCCGGAAAAGAATCAGGCAGCATTATTGGAAATCTAGGTGGCCTGGGTGGCTTATTAGAAGACTAACGGTTGTAAATTATTTGGGAAAGTCCTGCCGAATGAAGTCGATGACTCTGTTTTGCAGGACTTTTTTTTATGATTTTATTTCCATATTTGTTTGACAAGGATCAGTCATTCTACAATGGAAAATATCTTTGTTTGGCTTTGAATTAAATTGATTTTCCGGAACCAATCAAATATGAATAAACCAGACTTTAACAAATGGGTCAAGCCAGGAGATAAAATTTTCATCCATGGTGGAGCAGCCACTCCTCAATATCTTTTAAAGGAACTTGCTAAAAACCAGCAGCTTCATGATTTGGAGTTTATTTCCATGAGCCTTTTCGGGGATAAGTTATTTGACATTTCACCCGGATTAAAAGACATGGGCGAGGTCAATGCCTTATTCGTTTCCGATGTTACGAGAAAATCTGTGAATGGTGGATATGGGAACTACATTCCAGTCTTTCTAAGTGATATTCCCGATTTGATAAAAAAGGAAATAATCAGAATTGATGTTGCATTGATTCATGTTTCACCACCTGACAAACATGGCTTTTGTTCACTGGGCGTTTCTGTGGATGTAGCCCGGGCCGCGGTTCAAAAAGCAAAATGCATCATTGCCCAGGTCAACCCCAATATGCCAAGAACCCACGGAGACGGATTGATTCACATCAGTCAGATTCACGGGCTGGTTGAAGTCAATGACCCGATTCCTAAAGTTAATTTTGGGTTGAAGATAAACCCGGAAAGCAAAAAGATAGGGGAGTTAATATCCGGCATGATTGAAGACGGGTCAACCTTACAAACAGGAATTGGGGCCATTCCCGATTCCGTTTTGTCTAATTTGGGAAACCATAAGAATTTGGGGATTCATACCGAGCTTTTTTCAGATGGCGTTTTGCCTCTTGTTGAATCAGGTGTGATAAACAACTCCAAAAAGAAAAGCCATCCGGGAAAGATTGTAACCGGATTTCTGGCTGGGAGCAGGAAGCTTTACGATTTCGTGGACGACAATCCAATGGTTCTTGTTCTGGACATCGATTATGTCAATGATCCGCAC
>JAIXQU010000137.1 GCA_027485575.1 Cytophagaceae bacterium | reverse complement strand
GTTTCTTTTACCTCCCAAAGTGGGATTTTAAATATTGTAGCCCCATTCAGAAAAGAGTTAATCGTTTCTGACGGCCCAAGCAGTCTGGCTTCAGTTGTAAGGAAGTTTGGAGTAGGTGAATTGGTTGAGCCGGAATCTTTGCATTCTCTAATCCATGGGTTGAAAAATCTTGAATCAAAAGAACTTGAAAACAGGATTCATTGGGAAGAATACCTGGCATACGCTTCATGGGAAAACCATGTAGAAAAAGCAGTTTCCCTTTTTAAGCAAAAAGAGACAGAATGATATGTTGCCCATAATTTTTATCCATAACCGAAACAACGATTACCTGTCAATAAGTTTGTGGAAGGTCCGTCAGACCAATCCGGATTCGGAAATTATATTGATTGGGGATTCCCAAAATGCACATTTTGGAATGATGGTGACCCATGTCCAAAAAAAGCAGTTTTCCAGGGGTGCAGATCAACTGGCCAGACACTTTGTTAATTTCAGCACAAATCCCCATGATTTTGAGTTAATATGCCTGCAGCGATGGATGATTTTGGAAGAATATATGAAGGCCAAAGGAATGGATGCCTGTCTATATATCGATTCTGATGTTTTATTGTTTGATGATGTTTCTGGCGACTCTAAAAGGTTTTCTTCCTTTGGAATGACTGTGGCAGGCATTAGTGGACATACCAATTTTATTAATCGTCTGGATGTATTATCCAGATTTTGCCGGTTCATTCATTTGGCTTACCAGGATGAGAAAGCAATTGACCGGCTCAGGGAACGGTATGATATTTTCAGGTTAACGCATCCGGCAGGAGGTATTTCCGATATGACTTTTTTTACGGATTTCAGAGAAAGCCACCCGGATATGGTTTTGGACATTGGTGTGCCCATTGAAGAAAAAATGTTTGACATCACCATTACCTATACCAAAGATGTGGAGGCAGAAAATGGTTTGAAAAGAATTTATTTTGAAACCGGAAGACCTTTTGTGCATCGTTTGGATGGGTTAAAAGTAGAAATGCGGTCTTTGCATTTTCAGGGAGATTCCAAACAATATATGCTTCAAATGGCTGCTATAGAAGATTTTATGTTCAAAATTCTCTATGCAGCCAATCGGATTTTGGTTTTAATCCAAAAGGTTTTGAACAAATTTTTGACCCAAATTCCGCAATAGAAAAAGCTTTTGGTTCATAAATGATTGATTTTCAACTTAAACACTCTACCTTGGAGAGGATTTAGGTGAGGTTATAAAACAAGAAAATCAATCATTTAATTCTATTGCTTGGTCCGGGTTTAAGAAAATCGAAAACAAAAAAAGTCCGGCGTTGACCGGACTTTTTTTGTTACCAGGTGGAATTGTTACAGGATAACAATTTTTAGTTCTGAAGTCTTTCCGGATGCATAATTTACTTTAACCAGATACAATCCTGGTTTCTTTCCATCCAGATTTAGGTTTGAGCCTTTGGCTGGCTGCAGAGACTTTTCAACTTTGACAACCTGACCAACCATGTTAATCACAGAAATTTCAAATCCATCCTGGATCGTTCCAAAATCTACATAGAAATTACCAGAACCAGGATTTGGAGCCACAGTTGCAATTTTATCCAAATCAGATACTATTCCTTGCCCACTATTTGAAGAGGAAGGAGAACCAATGGTTTCGAAGTAATAATCCTTTTGGCCGTTATCCACTGCTTTTCTCACACCCCCAATTGAATAGTTACCAACTGTTCTAAGTCCCGGTAAAAATCCTGCCCTGAATGGTTCTGCTTTCAAAGTAAGCGAATTATTAATGGCTACTGGCCCGGAATAGGCTTTGGCAAGTGGAAAATACTGAAAAGGCTCGGTACCATCTATTGTATAAAAAATCAAGGCCAATGGATCCGGATTGGAAATGGTTACAGACTGTGGTGTAGCGTAATTACCGGGTAATGGGCTAAACGTCACTGGTTCTAATTGAGAACCACCTGCAATATTTAAAACTTCTGTGGCCACTGAACTGGCTGCCCAACCATCTGCGACGGCCAATGCTTTAATGGTTACACTGGCAATGGCTGAAACCGGGCCTAAATATCTTATAGGTTGATTTCCACCAGTTCCGGGAACCGGAGTCTGTCCATTGGTCGTAAAATATATTTCACTATTTGGAGTGGAGCAATTAATCGTAATAACCTGTCCTCCGGTATAAGTTCCGGAGGTTGGGCTAATGGTAGGCGTTGCAACAACCGTTGGAAGTGTAATGATATAATTGTTTGTGGCAACACCAGATGTGGTCCACCCGGTTCGGAAACCAACGGCATTGATGGTTAAATTAGTCCCTATGAATACAGGACCTGTGTACAATTTTGTAGCCGTGTTTCCTGGTACGGGAGTTGTCCCGTTTAGTGTATAATAGATGCTTGCTCCCGATGTTCCACAAGAAATCGTTGTGGTTGTACTTGCTGGATAAGTTCCTGAGACCAAACCAAAAGTTGGGGTTTGAATTGCAGGTACAATTGGGGTAAAACTTGAAGATGAGGAGGAGGATCCGCATCTGGTAAATACTGTTATGGGACCGGTGTCAGATCCGATGGGCACCCTGACCGTAATTGAAGTTGCAGAGTACGAAATAACCACGGCTTTTTTGCCAGCGGAGAATCTCACAGAATCCAGATTGTTAAAACCAATTCCAGTAATTACCACATTGTCTAAATCTACAATACCTGTATTTGGAGAGATACCGGAAACGACAGGCGATGGAGTCACTGTGACACCAGTTGCCGTTCTGAAACCCGCACAACCCGAAGAGCCATCCACGCATTCAGCATAATAAATTCTGTTTGCGGAAAGGCTTGGCGTTACAAAAGGGGAACCTGTTCCAACCTGGTTTCCATTGGTACTGGCGTCAAACCAACGAATGGTTGAGCAACCTGTAGCTGTCAAAGAAACCGACCCTACCCCACAGCGGCTTGCTCCGGTTGTAGAAGGGCTACCTGGTTTTGGCAAAATCGTAAATAATGCGCTATTGTCTCCAAATACAGCAGGAAGTGGTGTAGAAGAAACTACCCTTAATCTGTAAGATGCATTTGGTGCACCAATTCCGACAGTGCAGACAATGGGTGAAGTTGTTCCTCTACCGATAACTGAAGTTCCGGCACCGAAACTTCCGCCTGGTGCAGAAATCTGAACCTGGAATTGGTTGCCTGAAAGGAATGTTCCTGTAGTAGTAAACGCAACTGAAATGGATGATCCCGCACAAATATTGGACAATGGGCCTGTTATTACAATTGAAGGTTGGATAATATCAACTGTATAATCTTCGATTTCTCCCCCCTCGCTGAAGGAATTACATGAATTGCCTGCGGTCAATAAGGATCCTCGTACAGTCCTTACCCTTAGTCTTTTTTGCCCTGTTGAAACGTTTTCCGGAATGGTTATATTTCCGGAAAATGTGGTTCCAAAACCCGGACTTCCATATAAAAATTCACCTGCATCATCAAAATCAAAATCACCATTGAAATCGCACCAGATACCTATTGCCATATTTGAATTGGTGGTGCTGGTATTGATTGTGAATGGATAAGCAAGCCCTCTTTGCAGGCTGGTTGTATTTGCACCTGTAGCAGCCAAAACACTATATCCTCTTGTCCCTCCACAAACACTATTTCTCAAAAGCGTATTAATGGAAACCCTGTTAATTGAATTATTGGTGCAGCTGTTGTTCCATGGCCAGCAATAACCGGTGATGGTAAAATTGTTGTCCGAGAAATCACCCTGACTGGAGTCAGCCGTATTGGTAACTCTGATTCTTGCCTCATTGGTAATCAATCCAGGTACCAGTATGGTGGTTGAATTTACCGTTGATACATTGGAGATGTTGTCAGCCAATAAGTAAGGATAGGTGGTTCCACCATCCACCGATAGCTTAACCCTTGCAGTTGAAAAAGTGGTAGCACCTTTTGACCAGCTTACGGAATAGTTGGTATTATTTACCAATGAAATTCCGGCATTGTTGGGTGTTCTTACGACTAGCGGTCCAATTCCTGGCTGCAGGTCAATCGTTATTGTGTAATCTTCTATTTCTCCACCTGTATTGTAAAAAGTGCAGGCATTAGAAGAGGTAAGGAGTTGATTTCTAACGATTCTAACTCTAAATCTTTTCTGGCCAATGTTGTTATCATCTGGAATTACAAGATTTCCGGAGAATGTGGTGTCCAAAGTAGAACTTGAATAAAGTAGTTCTCCGTCATCTTCAAAATCCGAATCACTGTTAAAATCACACCAAATGGCTGCTCCATAGGTGGTAGAACCCGTTTTTGATGCTTTTAGTGTAAACGGATATGAATTGGCAGTAAACAGGGTAGTTGTGTTTGCTCCGGTAGCCCCAACAACGGTGTAGCCACTTGTGCCACCGCAAGTGCTTGTCCGGCTAAGGCTATTGACTGAAAACTCCCTGATAAAGTTGTTGGTGCAGCTCATATTCCATGGCCAGCAATAACCTGAAATGGTAAAATCATTGTCAGAAAAATCACCTACCGTAGAATCATTCTGGTTTGTAATTCTGATTCTAGC
>JAIXQU010000109.1 GCA_027485575.1 Cytophagaceae bacterium | reverse complement strand
GGAGCACAACAACACACTAAATATCAACAATGTTGCAGAAGTTTGTTTGAAAAGTAAGGATTATGCTACCTATAAATTTATGGAAGCCTTTATTCTTGAGCAGCAAAATGCGGAGAAAGATGTAGAAGACCTGATTCACATGATAAAAACATTGGGATATGACGACAAAAACCTATATTATCTCAATAAGAACTTTAAAAAATTAGTTGATAAGGCAGGGACTACTCCTGAGAACTAAACTGATTATTTAGACTCTGATAAAGGGCCTGTTCTATAAAATTCAAATTTCACTCTTACTCTACTTTTAATTGTTTTGAATCCTATCGTCGAAACCAAGAATCTTTACAAGCGCTATGGTGATTTTCTGGCATTGGACAATGTCAGTCTGAAAATTCCAAAAGGCTCAATATTTGGTCTTTTAGGTCCCAATGGCGCCGGAAAGACTTCCTTGATTCGGATCATAACGCAAATCACTGCGGCTGACCAAGGTGAAGTACTTTTTGATGGAGAAAAAATCAACCCCAAACATATTGGTCGGATTGGTTATTTGCCGGAAGAACGAGGACTTTACAAAAAATCTAAAGTTGGAGAACAGTTGTTATATTTTGCTCAACTGAAAGGGATGAGCAAAGAACTGGCCCTGGAAAAAACCAAAAACTGGTTTATCCGGCTGGATATCAAAGATTGGTGGAATAAAAATCTGGAAGAACTTTCGAAAGGAATGGCCCAGAAAGTTCAATTCATTTCAACCGTAATTCATGAACCTGAGTTTATCATTCTCGATGAGCCTTTCTCCGGGTTTGATCCCGTCAATTCCGATGTCATCCGCGATGAAATTTTGAGATTACATGCCAACGGAGCGACCATTCTTTTTTCTACCCATAGAATGGATACGGTGGAAGAATTGTGTAGCCACATCGTTCTGATTGACAAATCGAAAAAAGTGCTGGATGGCTCCACAAAGGACATCAAGAACCAATTCAGAAAACATATTTTTCAGGTGCAAACGCAGGATTCGATTGATTTTACAAAGCTGCCCTGGCAACCGGAAAAAATGAATGAAGAAAAAGATGGCTATTTTCAAACCTCTTTCAAGCTGGGTGAAAACCAGTCGCCTAATGAACTGCTGGGTGACATAATTCAAAACGCACAGGTAATAGGATTTCAGGAGCAATTGCCTTCTTTTCACGATATTTTTGTCCAGGTAGTCACCCAAAACCAGGAAAAACATGCATAAAATACTTTTAATTATTGAGAGGGAATACCTTTCCAGGGTCCGAAAAAAGGCATTTATCATCATGACTTTGCTTGGACCATTGCTTTTTGCCGGGATTACGGTCATTCCTGCATGGCTCGCTTCAAGAGACAGCTCATTGACAACAATCTCCGTAATTGACCAATCTGGTTTGTTTGAGGGGAAACTGAAAAGCAATGCCGAAACTACTTTTCAATTCGTAAAAACTGAAATTGATAAGGAGAAAAAGACAGTACAGGAGGCTGGTGACCATCATCTGCTTTTGGTAATTGGCCAGACAGATGGAAAAACAATCCCTGCCGTTCAGATTTTTGGAGAAAGCAACCCTGGCCTGGATTTGGTTCAATCGATTGAAAATCAAATCAATTCAGAGCTAAAAAACATTCAATTAAAAAGCTCAGGAATCGACCCGGCTTTGGTAGAAAACATAAATCCTGAGATCGACATTCAAACCAAAGTATTGAGCGAAGAAGGCGAGAAAGACGGCAGTTCTGCGGCAGCCACGGCAGTCGGTTTTGGAGCAGGTTTCCTGATTTACATTTTCATTTTTCTTTATGGAAGCATGGTGATGACCGGGGTAATGGAAGAAAAAACCAACCGGGTTGTAGAAGTAATCATTTCATCGGTAAAACCTTTTGAACTGATGATGGGTAAGATTGTTGGGGTTGCCTTGGTTGGACTTACCCAGTTTGCACTGTGGCTTGCCTTAAGTTATGGCATTACTGCAGTGGCCAGTGCGGTTTTTCTAAAAGATAAAAAGCCACAGGAAATAAGCCAGCAACTTTCAGCCCAGGGAATGGACCAACAAAAAGCAATGAAAAAAATTGGCTTTCTGGAAGAACTGAAAAGCGTGAATGTCACCTATGTGGTGGTTTGCTTTCTCTTTTTCTTTTTGGGTGGATATTTGTTGTATTCAGCATTGTTTGCTGCAGTTGGAGCGGCTGTTGATAACCAGCAGGATGCCCAGCAATTTATGCTTCCGATAACGATTCCAATTATTGCATCCATCGTAATGGCACAATTGATTATCAAAGAACCCAACAGCAATATGGCCTTTTGGTTTTCAATATTTCCGCTTACCTCTCCTATCATTATGATGATTCGGGTACCGTTTGAACCCCCGCTTTGGCAAATTCTGCTTTCTATGGTATGTCTTATCCTTGGATTTTTAGGAACCACATGGTTTGCCGGAAAGATATACAGGGTTGGAATTCTGATGTATGGAAAAAAAATAACATACAAAGAGTTGTGGAAGTGGATGCGGTATTAGGCAGAAAATAAATACTACCCCTTGGCATTAAATCACTTAGGGAACTTTCCCTTGGAGGTTTTGTGCAGTCAGACTGAAAAAGCATCAGAAGCTTTTACGCCATTTTTACATTCGAAATTTTGCCAAATCAACCATGCGACTGTTTTTAGATCTGATTGAAAATCTAAATCAATCAAAAGTTGAAAAGGACAATGTTCAAGCACTTTCTTATTATTTTTCGAATGAAAGTCCAAAGGAAGGCATAGCCACTTTGGCATTATTAAGCCAAAAGAAACCCGCCAGAATCGCTAAGACCAATGAACTAAAAACATGGTTGCTTTTTGAGAAGTCTATCCCGGAATGGCTATACGAAGATTGCGAAAAAGCAACCAATGATCCATTGGAAACCCTTGGTCTTTTGGCAAGCGGAAAAAAAGAAAAAGGGGGAACTCCAATTCAGATTTCAGACCTTTTGGGTTATGTTCAGGAAATTAAATCAATAGAAAAGGAGGACCAGCGGGATTCAATTGTCCAAATCTGGAGTAAACTGGATTTCAAAGAATGTCATTTCTTCAATAAGCTGATTACAGGTTCTTTCAGGACTTCAATTCCAATTTCCGTTTTGGCCAAAAGTCTGGCTTTGGCTTTCGATCAGGATGAGTTTAACATTCAAAATAAACTGAAGTCCAATTGGAAACCCGATGGAAAGACTTTAACAGACTGGCTAAAAGAAGAAAGTCCGGAAGGTGAATCGAAAAAACCATATCCATTTCACGATTTTACCAGACTGGAAATTGTTGATGAAATAAGCAATCCTGAGCATTGGTTGGTGGAATGGAAGTATGAGGGCTTGCGTTGCCAAATCATGGTTATGGAAAGTAAAGTTTGGTTATGGACCCTGGACCATGAAATGGTCTCCGGACAGTTTCCGGAAATCGTTCAAAGTGCTGAAAAACTGCCGCATGGGACGGTGCTTGAAGGCCAGATTTTGCCCTTGACCGATGGAAAAGTAGCTTCTTCTGACATATTAAAAGCAAGACTCAGAAGTAAAAAACCCGGCAAAAAGGAATTGGGTTCTTCTGAATTTTACTTCCTGGTTTTTGACCAGCTGGAATCAAGGACTGAAGATATCAGACATCTGCCACTTCAAGCCAGAAAAGCAATCATTGAATCGACCCTTTCCGAAACCAGAATTGACCGTTTTTTTATTGAAAAGACCATGGGATTTTCTACCCTTCTGGAATTAGAAGAAATCCAAAATCAGGCCAGAGAAAACCATGCTTCAGGATTAATGCTCAAAAAGTCAACTGCCTCATATACCCATGATAAAGACAATAAAAACTGGTTGGCAATGGCCTTGAAACCCATTACGCTTAACGCAGTCTTGCTCTATGCCAAAAAAGGAAAAGAAACCCAATCCAATAAGTTTGACAATTTCACTCTGGCAGCCTGGGATGAAGGAAAACTGGTTCCATTTGTAAATTTATCAATGGCTTTTTCAACTCCAGACCAACACAAAATAGGGTCGTTTATAAAACTAAATACAGTTGAAAATTTTGGACCGGTCAGGTCTTTGAAGCCCGGGTTGGTTTTTGAAATTTCTTTTGATTCAATCGAAACATCGGCAAGACATAAGTCAGGGATAATACTAAAAAAAGCAAAATTGGTCCAGATACGGTGGGATTTAAAAATTGAGGAAGCTATCCATTTAAGAGAACTTAAAGCCATGACCGTAAAAGGTTAAGCGAGTATTTTTCCGGAAATTCTCCGCCGTTGTTGTGTACTTTACCAAGGGCTGTGGCCCACATTGGTCTTTGAGTCACTGACACGGGGAAAATAACCATAAAACCAGCAAAGACCTCCGATTTATGCCCGATTCCGTGGTCCAAAGCTCAGAGAATGGGGATTTGTTTTACCTGGAGGTGAAGTTCCGGGCAGATGGATTCTTTTCTTTTGATGAACGATACAAGGACTATCCTTACCAGAATGCCTGGTTTGTGATTGTATCGCCTGAGAAGATTCAATGCATGCATTTCAAGAGATTGAAAGCTGGCTATGGAATTCATCCAGATAGTAAATATGTGCTCAATAAGGTAAAATCGTTTCATATTGATGCTGCGGTTTTGGCTGAATATGAGGAATATGCGAGGCAGATTTTTGCTTCGTTTAAGAAAGGGTAGGGTTTTATTTGAGGGAAGATTTTGGTATTTTTGGGGGGTCGTTTTGATGATACATGACAACCACCCTATTAACTATCCATTTGGCGCAATCGGATGAAGGCCTCCTTTTCTTACTGCTTATTGTGGCAGCTGGTTTTGCCATTCGGTACTATTTTCTGCTGTCCAATGAAAAGGAACATTCCAGGCAATTGGGCATTTTTCTAAACAGTGCCAATGAAGAAATTTCCAGACTCAAGCATGATGTTAAAAAATTGGAGGAATCAGAAATGAGGTTGCTGGAAGAGGAGAAAAAACTAAAGGCTGAAATCCACTTAAAGAAGCTTGATAACTTGCGTTTCGCACTCAACCCTCATTCCTTTAAGAACACACTGAATTCAATTCAGGGAATGGCACGTGATACATACGAGTCGGTCAGAGGACTTTCCGGAACCATTGATTATATGTTGTATGATGCACAGGAAGTTTTTGTATCGCTGGACCGTGAACTTGAATTTGCGAACCAATATCTTGTCCTATTTCAGAAAAAGCTGAGACCCAGCTTCAACATTCAGATCGATCTGGATTTGAGTCATCGGTCAGATTTTATAAGCCAATTTATCATTGCACCCTTAATCACGGCAGGTTTCATTGAGAATGCCTTCCAACATGGAGATACTGAAAGTCCGGAAGCTTTTATTTCTGTTAAGATAGAAATCATAGACAACCGATCAGTCTTGTATACAGTGAGAAACCGGATTCGGGCGGTGCCACACCGGGGTAAAGGTGGTTTAGGACAATCCAAAATGAAAGAGAGATTGGACTTGCTGTACCCCTCAAAATATCATCTGGAATATAAAAATGAACAGGGTGTTTTTACGTCCCTATTAAAATTGGAATTGCATGAAAGAAAAGATCTGGTGCACACTGGTGGATGATGATGAAACCGGCCTTAACAGTTTAAAGTCTGACCTCGAAGAACTGGACCTAAAGGTTGAACGGATTTTTGGTGATCCGGAACGGTTTATTCTTGAATTAGACAAGTTGCGTTCAAGGGTTATCTTTCTGGATGTCGACATGCCTGGCCTTGATGGATTTGAGTGTGCCAGAAAACTGAAAGACCGCAAGATCATTTTTGTTTCCGCCAGAAAAGACAGAGGGTATGAAGCCTTTGAGTTTGACCAGGTTGTGGATTTTGTACCCAAGCCTTTTTCGAAAATCCGGTTGAAACAGGCCGTATCGAAATTGCTTGAAGAGTTGAGTCATGATTCAGGCATCGTCTATTTTAAATTTGACCAGGACGAACACCGCATACATAGGAATCGAATAGTAGCGATCCGATCGCTGAAAGGAACCGGAAACAAGGAACTGATCCTGACCAATCCACCAGAATTAATCATAGTGAGTGATGAACCCTTTGACAAGATATTAAAAAGAATTGACCACCTGGATTTTATTCAAATAGGTAAGGGTGAAGTGATTAACGTAAATTATATTAAAAAGAGAATTGGCGTTGATGAAGTTGAAATGGCTTGCCTCTACCCTATTGCCAATGTCAATCAAAAGCCTCTGAAAATTACGATTGGCGACTCTTTCCGGGCAGTTTTTGATTCCCGTTTTTAACGGTTTGAGTTCCGAAATCACCTTTTTAAGTTCCAGTAAAGCCATTTGAGTTTCCGGTTTCCCGGGGTCTGAGCCGACAGTATTTCTTTGAATCAACATCAAGGAAATGAAGTCATTACAGCAAAAATTCAGGCATACAAGTCCACGTAAAAGTCACCGGGGACAGTATCATAATCGCCCGGGAATAAGAGGGCCATAAAGTCAATTCAACTCCCGACTTGTACCCATCTTTGGAGTTGCAAAATTAACTTCTATATAATCAACAAGTTGCAATTTTATTTTCTTAATTTTACCGCACTAAGGGGTGATTTTTGAAGATTC
>JAIXQU010000062.1 GCA_027485575.1 Cytophagaceae bacterium | reverse complement strand
GGCACGGTTTGGCAATCAACACAAAGATGGCGGAAAGCTGGCTCTTGAATTACAACTCCCAAATCCTCCTGACTCCTGATTCCTGATTCCTAACTCTTGACCCCTAATTCCTGATTACTTGCCTTTTGAATTTTGAGTTATAACTTTTTCCCTCGGCATTTGGCTCACCGACCGAATTGTGTTCTATGTGCCACAGGCCACAGTGGAGATTTGCATGGAGTTTAAACCAAAAAGAAAAGGGGACTGCCGGATATCCGCAGCCCCCATGGTTTCTTACAGGCAAAACTGATGGGAATATTTGATTTTTTTGTAATCCAGATATTTTGTGAACTTTTCGATACAGTCTTTACCTGCAAAGGCATTGTGCAGACCTACAAGCAGCTCGGCTTTCTGGTGCTCCTGCAGCTGAAATTCAGCATATAGTTTTCGGAGCTCATCACCGGGAACAATGTAGTAATACTCATCTTCACCTGAACCCAGACGCCAGGTATTCAATACCAGCCGGTCTTTATCGAACTGGACAACTACATCGCTGGCCACATTGGCATCCCGGAAATTGTAGAGTTCAATCTCTTTGGTATTTACAATGATCGAAGGTGTATCGTTTCTATACGAGGTTTCTGGAATTTCCAAATTGATGCCTTCTGGTGTTTCAAAGAACTCTATTCCCGTTGATGCTGCTCCATCTTCCTTTTCAGGATTCCTTTTTACTTCTTCCAGAGAAATCATATATGGTCCCCTTCCATGATTCAGATGTGTACGAATTTTTAGCTCATAATTTCCCGAGAGAATTTTTGGCGGGCTGCAGTGGGGTCCTGTTTCCACTGCTCCGTATTTTATTTTCGGATGGCCATATCCCCACCAGTGAATCCTATTGAAGTGATTTAGGATGAATCCCGCAGTAGGATAGGTAACAAAATCACCACCATAGTCGGAATACCCTGATTTTTTATATGATTCAAGCTTCAAATGGATTTCCAATCCCCGCCAGCGAATGCTTACTTTTTTTTGAAATGGAACTTCAGACCAGTTGAAGGTATATTTTCCCTCTTTATCACAAACCCAACCCATATTTTCGTTTTTCAATTCTGACATAATTGTTAAAGTTTAAAATTTCTGAAAATTGATTTCCGGAATGTGGATTCCGGTAGATACCCGGCCTGGAATAACATACCCCGTAGCCGGATGGCAAAACCAAACTTTTCAGGGAGATTTGTTCTTCGGCTCCATGTGATACCGGAAAAGCTGGAGGAGTCGCGTTTTCCATATTCGGAAATTCCGCGGCTCAGGAGCAATACATAAACGCATGTTCGTAATGATTAAAGGTGAAACTTTAAGCCATTACATCAGAAAAATAGGCGGAGCTTTTTGGCACTTTATTTTGGCTGTTCGGCCCACATCGTTTTACCACCGCGGTCTCTCGACTCGGTTGGCATCTATTTAAAGATTCCTGATGTTTTGTGACTCAAAAGTAAGGAAAAAAAATATTCCTGGGAAATTTTTTTTCGTGGTCGAACCCATGATTATTTTAACACGGGGTTTATACAGAAAAACAATTGAAAAGAAAACCGGAAGGTCGGAGGCGTTTTTACCATTCCTGGCAATCTCTTGACCTTCAGTACAGATTTTCTGCACTTGCCTCAATCTTTTTTGTAATAGTACCAGGGCCATTGCCTTTCTCCATCGGGTGAGGCTCTTTGCCTCGTTCCTATCATTTTTTGACCTCTTGCCAACATTCTGCTCACTTCATATATCTGAAAATGATTCTGAAATATGTACCCTATCGTCGGACCCAAAAGTAAATCAAATCCATAAACCCAGATAACAGAGGCTGGAAGCCTCACCATAAACCGAACGAGGCACAGCCTCGCCCGATTTGAATTACAACTTTCAACTCCCAAATCTCCCTGGCTCCTAATTCCTAATTCCCGATTCCTAAATCCTGATTCCTGACTCCCAACTTTTGAATTTTGATTTAAAACTTTAAACTTTCCCTCACTCCCCCACCATCACAAACGCACCCCAGTAATAGGGTTCCGGATACTTGGCGCGGATTTCTTTTTGAGTCTGCACAAAGGCAGCCTGTTTGCTTTTGCCATTGAGCCAGTGCCGGAAAAAGCCGGTCATCAGTTCTTGGGTAACGGCATCGTCCACCTTCCACAAGCTCATGATGAGATTGCGGGCACCGGCCACCTGAAAGGCCCGTTGCAAGCCATAGACACCCTCGCCGTTTCTGATTTCTCCAAGGCCGGTTTCACAGGCCGAGAGCACCACCAGTTCGGTGTTGTCGAGGTTGAGGTTCATAGCCTCGTAGGCCGTTAGGATACCATCTTCGCCCTCGCCTTTGTGGCCTTCGCGCAGGGTTTTCGTGGCCCCGGCCAGCAGCAGACCAGAGCGGAGCAAAGGGTTGCTGCCCGGCGTGGTATCGGCATAGAAAAAACCATGAGTGGACAAGAGCATCACCCGCGGCTTGTAGCTGTCTTTTACCTTCTCTTCGCTGGCCTCGGCACCGGCATATTCCTGCACCTCCCAGCCTTTCTTCTGCAGGAGTGCGGCTACACTGTCGGCCTCCGCCTGTGTGCCCGGAAGTTCTTCAATTTCTGCCGAGGGATCGGGTTGTAAATAGTAGAACAATTCCGGACCGGTGCGCGATTTGCCGGCCATAGCCACCTGACCGGGATTAAAGGCAGGGTTGCCCACCACGCAGGCCAGGCGGTTTTCGCTTTCAACCGGATTAGCCTTCAGCAGGTCTTTGGTAGAGCCCAGCAGGCTGATTTCCATTTCTTCGGAAAGGTATTTGCCGGTGGCAGGATTTTTCAGGGTGTTGAGGTTGATTTTATGGTACACCCCGTCGGCCGAAAACCAGACTTTTTTTACCCCTTTGAGCTTTTTGCCAATGGGCTGCCAGAATTGGCGGTAGCTGTTTGGATCGGCTTTCTGCCGTTGGATGGAGTTGCGGTAGTAGTTGTACCAATTGTCTTCCAGATTATTGCCGTTGGGCAGGATCACCAGCTCCGGCTGGAGAGAAGTTTTGGTGAGGATAAGGGCGGCGTAGCGCACGGTATCGGTAAGGCCTTTTACCCGGTAAGTGGGTTTTTGGGGATTGGAAGTGTCGGTTACGGTTTTGGCTATGCCGAAATGCCGGAAACGAACCATTTCAATGGCAGCCTCGCCGGGTTTTAGGGCCTTCTGCACTTCCTGCCAGGTTCTTGCCTTTCGTTCTTCGCTGCGGGCAAAGTTCTCGGAGCGTTGTGAAAGTTCTTTCTCCAGTATTTCAGCTTTGTCTACCAGCGAATCCAGCCCGGCTCGTTCGGAAGAATCGGTGCTGGTAAAGAGTTTGGAGATTCTAATTTGAAGGTTTTCCCAATCAAAAAAACGCTGAACCAGTTTTTTATCCCCGCTTGTTTTGATGCGCTGCTTCCAACGGGCGCTGGTATTGAGCAGCAGACCCTTGTAAAAAAGCTGGTGGTTCCAGAGTTCGCCGCGGAGCTCCGGCATTTTGACGCCTTCTTCTCCCCAAAAAGAAAGCAGGCCTTCGCGTTTTTCTGAACCCTTATTTAGATAATCCTCCCGGCCCTGCTCTGACATAGCAGGGAAATAGCGTTTAATGAAAATGTTATTTAATGCTCCGAGTTGATTTAGTTCTTGCTTAGCCTTATCTGGATTTTTTTGCCTACGATGCAAATTCCCCATGGCATTCAGCGAAAAGGCCACATCCGGGTGCTCCTGCCCCAGGATTTTTTTGCGGATTTCCATGGCTTGCAGATGATAGGGTTCGGCTTTTGCATATTCTCCCATTTCACTAATCAAATTCCCAATGCCATTCAGCGAAGCGGCCACATCCGGGTGCTCCGGCCCCAGAGCTTTTTTGCGGATTTCTAGGGCTTGCAGATGGTAGGCTTCGGCTTTTGTATATTCTCCCAAATGCCAATACAAAATCCCTAAGTTGTACAGCGAACGGGCTACTTCCGGGTGCTCCGGCCCTAGGGCTTTTTTGCGGATTTCCAGGGCTTGCAAATAGTAAGGTTCGGATTTTGTATATTTTCCCATATCACTATATACCCCCCCCAGATTGTTAAGCGAAGTGGCCACATCCGGGTGCTCCGGCCCCAAGGCTTTTTTCCAGGTTTCCAGGGCCAGCAGATAATAGGGTTCGGTTTTTGTATATTCTCCCATAGCCGCATACAAAATCCCCAGGTTATTCAGCGAAGCGGCCACATCCGGGTGCTCCTGCCCCAGGATTTTTTTGCGGATTTCCATGGCTTGCAAATAATAGGGTTCGGCTTTTGTATATTCTCCCTTAAAATAATACAAACTACCCAGGTTGTTCAGCGAGTTGGCCACATTTGGGTGCTCCGGCCCCAAGGCTTTTTTCCAGATTTCCAGGGCTTGCAGATGATAGGGTTCGACTTTTGAATATTCTCCAATATCATCAAACAAACTACCGAGGTTGTTCAACAAAGCGGCCACATCCGGGTGCTCCGGCCCCAGAGCTTTTTTTCGGATTTCCAGAGCTTGCAGATAATAGGCTTCGGCTTTTGCATATTCTCCCAGACCAATACACAAAATCCCCAGGTTGTTCAGCGAACGGGCTACTTCCGGGTGCTCCGGCCCCAGGGCTTTTTTTCGGATTTCCAGGGCTTGCAGATGATAGGCTTCGGCTTTTTTATATTCTCCCAAATTTATATACGAAAGCCCAAGGTTGTTCAGCGAAGCGGCCACATCCGGGTGCTCTTGCCCAAGGGCTTTTTTGCGTATTTGGAGTGATTTAGCCGTATTGGTTATAGCCTGCTCATTATCTCCGGACTTTCGAAGGGCATCTCCTTTAAAAAAGATGGCCGCAGCAAAATCCAGGCTGTCCTTGCCCGGGTTTTTTCTTGTCTTTTCCAGCCACTGCCCGGCAAAGCTGAGTGCACGGACACGATCACCTTTTTTGTTGTATTTCAAAACCGAATCCTCCAGCGGTTCCGGGCTCCAGGATTTGGGTGGGTCGGCAGGTGGGGTTTGTGCCTGCAGGGAAAGGCAGGCAAGGAATAGCAATAGGGACAGCAGGGCTTTCATGATCAGGCGAATGGAAAAGCAAACAAATAATAAAGCATATTATATAAAAATTTAATTTTCAGCTTAATAGACATTTTGGAGGCTGAAAGCTCTTTAAGTTTTTGATATTCATAGATTTACTTCATCAGGTGAGGCTCTCTGCCTCGTTCGTATCATTTTTGGCCTCTGGCCAACATTCTGCTCACTTCATGTATCTGAAAATGATTCTGAAATATGTACCCTATCGTCGGACCCAAAAGTAAATCAAATCCATAAACCCAGATAACAGAGGCTGGTAGCCTCACCATAAACCAAACGAGGGCAAGCCTCGCCCGTTGAAAGTTTTCGGCGTGGTTTGGCAATCAAAACAAACATGGCAGATAGCTGCCTCTTGAATTACAACTTCCAAATCCAACTGATTCCTGATTACTAATTCCTAAATTCTGTCTTTTGAGTTTTGAATTATAACTTTAAACTTTCCCTCACTCCCCCACCATCACAAAAGCGCCCCAGTAATTCGGATTTGGGTATTTGGCTTTCAGTTCTTTCTGGGCTTTTATAAAGGCAGACCTTTTCCCGTCGGTTCCGTCTCCGGCGGACAGACGGGTCTGGGCACCATTCGCGGTCTGGCCTGCGAGACCGACCGCATTTCCTAGCCAGTATTTGTAAAAACTTACCATCAACTCCTGCGTTGCATCATCATCCACTTCCCACATACTCATGATGATGGATTTTGCACCGGCCACTTTAAAAGCACGCTGCAAACCATAAACTCCTTCCCCGTTTTTGATTTCGCCCAATCCGGTTTCACAGGCGGAAAGCACAACCAAATCGGTGTTGTCGAGGTTTAGGTTCATTGCCTCGTATGTGGTTAGGACCCCATCTTCCGAATTTTCTTGTTTCTGGCCGCGGAAGGTATTGGTTGCTCCTGACAGCATCAATCCTGAATTAAGAAGGGAATTAAAGTTTTTGGTGGTGTCTGGTTCAAAAAAACCATGTGTGGCCAGATGCAAAATCCGGGGTTTGTAACTGTCTTTTACGTGCTCTTCCGCAGCCTCGTTGCCCAAGAAAGATTTTACTTCCCATCCATTTTTAGTGAGCATTGTACCGATGCTTTCCACTTCGATTTTTGTTCCAGGAAGTTCAGAAAGTGTGAAAGCCGGATCTGCTTTCCTAATATACGCCATTGAAGGTGTTGCACGGTTACTGGAAGCAATAACTGCTTCTTGATCAATGTTTTTCTCAAATTCCGGGTAGCCCATCAGGCAGGCTAATTTGTTCTCTTCCTCAGGCACTCCGGGGTTGATGATATCTTTTGTGCTGGTAACCAGTCGAATATCTTTTTCGTCAATCAGGAATTTTCCTGTCTTGGGATTTTTAAGGATGTTGAGGTTAATCTTTTGGTAAACGCCATCTGCTGAGAAATAAATTTTTAAAACTCCCTTGAGTCTGGCATCAATGCGGCCCCAGAATTGGTCGTAAGAGGTTTTGTCAGCAATTCCATTTTTAACAGAACCAATGTAAGCCCGAAGAAATTTTCCTTCGAGCATATTGCCGTTTTCAAGCAAAAGCAATTCAGGCTGAATGGATTCTTTTCTTAATACAAGCACTGCATAATGGACCGTGTCAGTGAGGCTTTTGGCTTTGTAAGTCGGCTTGTTTTGGTCGGAGGTATCCGTGACAATGCTTGAATTCCCAAACTTTCTGATGCGAACAATTTCAATTGCTGCTTCTCCGGGTTTCAGTGCTTTTTGAACATCTTGCCAGGTAGAAACTTTGCGGTCGGTCATTTTTGCAAAGTTTTCAGAACGGGAAGTGAGTTCTTTTTCAAGCTTTTCAGATTGTGCAAGCAGGGTGCTTAGGCTGGCTCTCTCGCTTGAATCTGTACTGGAGAAAAGCTTTGCAATTTTATTTCTTAAAACCTCCCACTCATTGAGCCGAAGGACGAGTTTCATGTCACCACTCGTTTTAATGCGCTGTTTCCATTTCGCAGCACTGTTGAGCAGCAGGCCTTTCATCAATAATCGTTCATTGTATAGGATTCCAGCAAGCGCCGGGTTTTGCTTGAACTGAGTTCCACAAAAACTCTGAAATAGCTGTCTGGATTCCGCACCTTTTTCCAGAAATTGTTCCCTGCCATGGTCCGACAAGGATGGGAAAAAGCGCTGAATCAGTTTTTGGTCCATTTCCCGGTATTTCGCGAATTGCTGACCTGCCAAAACCATGTCGCCGGATTCCCATGAATTGATGCTGAGGCCTTCGGTTGCAGAAATTACCCTGGGATGTACCTCGCCCAAAGCCTTTTTCTGAATATCAAAAGCATTTTTATAATAGGCTGTTGCTTTAGCAAAATCACCTTTCAGCCGGTAAGTACTTGCCAGATTGTGGTAAATCGATCCAACCATAAAATGATTCTCGCTGTGCGCTTTTTTTGTGATTTCAAGTGCCTGGTTCAGGCAGGAAATAGATTTGGCGTAATTGCCCTGTATTTTATATAGCACGCCAAGGCTGTTGTAAACATCCCCGACGCTTTCATGGGCAGGCCCTAATGATTTTTTATTGATGTCGAGGGCTTCCAGAATGCACTTCTCTGCTTTTGTTAAATTGTTTATGCTTCGGTAAAAATTGCCCTGGTTTAATAAGGATTTTGCAAGGTCCGGATGCTCATTCCCTAATTTAGTCCGAAACAGCTCTAAGGCTTGAACAAAATAGGCTTCGGCCTTTAGGTAATCACCCAATTCTGCATAAACATTGCCGAGGTTGTTCAAGGGGCCTGAAATCATTGGGCTCTTTTCTCCAAAGGTCTTTTTTTGAATTTCCAATGCCTGAAGAAGGAAGGTTTCTGCCTTGGTTAAATTACCCATTGAGGTGTATAATCCTCCAAGATTTGACAGCGTACTAACCAATTGTGGATGGCTGTTTCCATAAGTCTTTTTTTGAATTTCCAGGGCCTGCAGGTAACAAGCTTCCGATTTGGCATAATCGTTCGTGATGTCGTAAAGCATTCCAAGTCCGGTGTTGTTTATCGCCACATAGGGGTGTTTATCGCCAAAAACTTTTTTATGGATTTCGAGGGACATTTGATAATGCATCTCAGCTTTAGGATACTGCCCAATCTCACTATACAAAATTCCCAGATTGTTGTGCGTGGCTGCAACATCTGCATGGGTATCGCCCAAAGCCTGCCTTCTTACATCCAGGGCCTTTAACGTGAATGATTCGCATTTGGGATAATCCCCTATTTTATTGTAAACGGTCCCAAGGCTATTTAAGCAAGCACCGACTTCTGCGTGGTTTTCTCCCAAAACTGATTTACGGATTTCATAGGATTGTAAAAGGAGCGGTTCGGCATCCTTATACTTTCCGGTTATGCGGAGCATATTGCCTTCAGAAAATACCGCTGCTGCATATTCCGGACTTTTTTCTCCGTTGGCTTTTTTTGCTTTTTCAGCCCATTTTTTTGAAAAATCGATT
Organism: Cytophagaceae bacterium; assembly: GCA_027485575.1. Lineage (GTDB taxonomy): Bacteria > Bacteroidota > Bacteroidia > Cytophagales > Flexibacteraceae > CAMDMI01. The sequence goes on along the minus strand of JAIXQU010000062.1, from coordinate 4,562 downwards.
GCCTTTGAATAATTCCCTAATTTCTTAAAATGCTCTACAGAATCTTTTAAGGGTTCTGCTGAAGGGGAAGTTTGGGCAACCACAAATTGCAAACCAAAAAGCAAAACAGGGATCAGTACAATAGAAATTCGTTTCATAAAAGCATGGAAAACTAAACATTGCAAGATTAGGGAAAATTGGGGAGGGTGTATTGGTCTGGAAAAAGATTTTTAGTCGGCCTTGTGCTGGCAAGCGCAAACCTCGAAGGTTTTGAAAACCTTCTATGTTTCAAGGCCCGGTCCAATACCAATTGGTCGGAAACAAAAAAGGCCCTCACAAACAAGGGCCTTTTTTGGGTTTTGGGTAGAAAAACTATTCTTTTACAAATCGTTTCATTGAGAGCTGGTCGCCCTGTTTTACCTGCAGCAAATACAAGCCTGAAGGAATCTGATTCAAATCAAGTTGTGTGCTGTTTTCCATTCCTTCCTGGAATTGCCAATCCGACTGAAACATGGTTTTTCCGCTTATATTCAGCACTTGTAAATCAATTTTTTCGTTGGTTATAAAACCATCAAAGTTAATATTCAGACTTCCGGTTGTTGGATTGGGATACGTAGATATTTTCAAAATTGGCTCGTTGTCAGTGGCATATCTGGCCCCGAACAGAGGAAAAATATTCAATGTTTTTGTGGTAGTTGTACTTACACCACACGCATTTGTATATTTTACTTGAATGGATATGGTAGAAAAAGAATATTGTGATGGTACTGTGTACCATACAGAGTTCCCAGTTAATTGAACTGTTGGAAATAATATAGGATTGGGAGAAATAAAAGTCCAATTGGCAACAGCACCAGCAATTGCCGGAACAGAATATTGAGTTGTAGTTCCCCGACTTAAAATAGAAGCTCCGGTTATAATAGGTGCAGGAGGCAAAGCACTAATGTTCAAGGATGCCACACCACTTGTACAGGTGCCATTAACAGCCCTTAATCTAATTGTTCCAGAGGAACTGAAACTGTTACTTGCCACCATATTTATGCTACTCCCGGTTGTAACTCCACTGATGCTGCAACCAGTAGGTACTGTCCACGAATAAGTTGTAGCATTAGGAACCGCTGCAACACTATAGGCATTGGTTTTTCTGCAAACATTTGTGGTGGCTCCCGAGATAACCCCCGGAGTTGCCGGTATAATTCTAACAGACAGGGCAGGAGAGGCGGGAGAAATCCCACATGCATTTTGGGCTCTCACTACCAGATTGTCGTTGGCTGTTAAAGTTGCTCCAACTGCTGCTGCAGTTTCAGACATAATTGAGCCTGTAAATTCGGTGGTAGCTGCCCCTGACCAATTGTATTGTGTTGCGCCAATATCCAATGGGACACTATATGTGTTGTTGCTTGATTGACCCGAGTTCACACATGTTGGTCCGGTAATCGTGCCAGGAGCAGGGAGGATTAAATTTACCGGAAGTCCAATTGAAACCTGAGCTGAACTACATTCATTGGATGCAGTCACTGTCAGGTTGTCATTTCTGTTAAAAGATACCGATACGCTTGGAGTGGTTCCACTTATTGTCGTCAGGTTGGTTGCTCTCCATGCATATTTGGTAGCTCCGGTTACCAAAGGAACGGAGTAGGTATTGTTGGTATTTCTATTTACACAGATAGGTCCGGTAATAGGTCCGGTTACTACATTCGGGTTTATGGAGATGCCCGTAATAGTGGTCGGCGCCGAGGTTGTTGACAAACCGCAGGCATCCACCTTTAAAGTTATCTGATCATTGGGATTCAGGTTTTGTGCATCCATTCTCGAAGTTTCACTTCCAGTGGTTATGGTTTCATTCGTGATTTGACTTCCATTTTTTAACCATGTAAACAGGGGATTAAATCCATTGGTGGAGGATTGAAATGAAACAGTTGCCAACTGACACGCGTCCAGACCGGTGAGAGGCGTTATGGTGGAGGAAAGCGCAGAAAAAGGGGACCTTTGGTAGGCAGACAATCCCGAGCAAAGACTTGTGTTTGCCACACTTTTATTGAGCACATAGGCGGCTCCCTGAATGTCATTTGGTTTTAAACTTCTGTTAATCACTCCAGGAGAAATTGAAGGAAACATCACATCTCCCGGATTTAAAGAATGGCCAAGCAAAAGAGTATGACCTGCTTCATGAAGAGCAACTGAATTAAAATCAATTTCTGAACCTAATATGCTGGAATTGTTGGTTAAAAAATTCCAGGTTCGACCTGCAGCATTTCTGCTAAAAACAAAATCTACTTCTTTGGTAAGAACAGAAACAACAGCGGTGGCTGTTCCGCAAAAGGTTAAGTGTCCGGTTCCTCTTCCCAATATACCAACTCCCAGACTGCTTGAGGGATTATCAAACATTACTGTATTTTGTCCGTCTGCAGCATTAATGGTTGTAGCTGTGGAAAGCGTGTTCGGATCAATAGTAAAATTTGCACCTTGAGCACACTTCCAATTGTTCAATGCCCGCTCAAAAGACGCCTTTGCGGCACTATTTGAAGTAAAACTTTGATTATATTTCAAGGTATAACCTCGTCCTGATTCTGCACTTGCAAGCATGATTTCCAAAGGCACAGGATTGGTAGGAGTTCCTTGTAAGGCTGTCAGGGCATAATTGAAGTGAGAAAATGTTACCGTTAAATTTGAAGGGCTGGTAAAAACACTTCCACTGTTGGTGGTAATTCTGAATGGTCCGGTTCCGGCAGAACCCACAATTCTGTTTCCTAATTGTGTGACGCCCGGAACTTTAACTTTGATTTCGACGTCATTCCAACTTACTATGTCTGCATTAAATGCCTTTACAAATTTGGAAGGAACAGTATCTGTCCACGAAAACTCAATAAATCCATTGCCTCTACTCGCTCCAAAACCAGTTCCGGTAATAGTCAGAACCGAGTTTGTGCCTGCAGAAATTGTGGTTGGACTAAAACCGACAACAGCCTGAACAGCCATTAAAGACTTGCCTGATTTATTGAGCATGGTTGTCTTTTCAGGCATCTTTTTGAATGATTTCACTATTGGGGTTTTGGAAAACATTATCACTTTATCCATCGCTTCATCGTTGGCCAGATTAAATGTTTCAAATGGCAATTCTGCTTTTTTATCGCTAAAGTCATAGGCAATAAATCCCTGCATTTCGGTATAAATATCGAAATATTGTTTTCCTTCTTTGTCTTCTGCTTTGTTGTGTGGGTTCAGACAGAATATACCACTGGCACCAGGCAGCATAGAAAGAGAAGGCGTTACAATCATGATGTCGTTTCCAACCATTCCACCCAGGGTAAGGACCTCCAGATTTTTGACATTAATTTTTCCTTTGATTAGGGTAAAAACATCCAGCGTGTGGGCTGTAAAAATCTGGTTGTGGGCTGCATTCCAAAAGGAACGCTGTTTTACAACTTTGGCTTCTACTATCAAAGAACTGGACTGCACCACGTTTTCAAGTGGAACGGGAATTAACAAACAACCATCGCCGTTATGAGCGAATGCTGATTTGGAGACCACAAATCCTGAAAGCAGCATAATGGTGGAAAGCGCAACGATAATTTTTAAAGGGGCTAAATTCTTCATTGGAGATTGATTTTATTTTTTTTGCAAAGGATTAACTTGTCCTTTACACCTGCAATACAACTTTAGTGTTATTAGCCCGGGCAGATGCTTTTAAAAATAAATGGGCCTATCTGTCAATCCTGATTGGTTGCATCAAGGTTCGTCACAGGCTTAAAATACTGCTATTCAATTAAATGCATATCCCTTGCTCTGTTCCTCGTCCATTTTCGGATTTTCGAAATGCTCCCTGGCTGATTAATAATTTGAAGTGGCTCCACCAATTAGGTTCATCAAACCATCTCAATTTATCCTATAAAAATAAATCAGACGAAGCTTAGCTTCTCCCGATTTGAATTACAACTTTCGATTTCCAAATCCCCCTGATCCCTGTCTTTTGACTTTTGAATTAAAACTCCCAAATCCCCCTGATTCCTGATTCCTAATTCCTGTCTTTTGACTTTTGACTTTTGAATTATATCTACCAAATCCCCCTGATTCCTGATTCCTAACTCCTAATTCCTGACTCCTAATTCCTGACTCCCAACTTTTGAATTTTGAGTTATAACTTTAAACCTTTCTCTCATTCCCCCACCATCACAAAAGCACCCCAGTAAAAAGGCTCAGGATATTTGACTTTCAGTTCTTTCTGGGCTTTGAGGAAGGCGAAGCGTTTGTTCATGAGTACTGACTGCTTTGAGCCGTCTGCCGCCGAACCCAACCAGTTTTTATAAAAACTCACCATCAATTCCTGCGTAGCCTGATCGCTTACCTTCCACAAACTCATGATGATGGATTTTGCGCCGGCAACCTTAAAAGCCCGCTGCAAGCCATAAACCCCTTCTCCATTTTTGATTTCGCCCAAACCCGTTTCGCAAGCGGAAAGCACAACCAAATCTGTGTTGTCGAGATTGAGGTTCATGGCCTCGTAGGCAGTGAGGATGCCGTCTTCTCCTGTTTCATTCTTTTCGCCTTTGAGCGTATTGCCAGCTCCTGCCAGCATAAGTCCG
>JAIXQU010000174.1 GCA_027485575.1 Cytophagaceae bacterium | reverse complement strand
ATGCAGAACATGAACTACTACCGGAATGGTATAGATGGTTTCCTCATCCGTTGCCATTCTTGCAGATTCTTCTTTTTCAATTTTAGAGAACCAACTTTCAAAATATTTACCTCCAGCTGAGTATTCTTTAATTTTTGAATTTTTATATGCATCCGGATTTCCACATGGTCGGGGTGCATTGATTTGTGCAAATCCAGAATTTAATAGAAGACCAAATAATAGAATCAGCGTAAATAATCTCTTAAGCATGCATTAATAGTTTAAACAAAGGTAAAATAGATATTCAATTGACTTAAAAATTAAATTTCCTCAAGCAATAAAAATGGATCCCAGAACAATTTTGAAAATTCTTTAACCTGGTCTTTCTCAACCATTATGCCCTCGCTTTCCAAAAGAGCCTTCATTTCATCGCCAGGTCCAAAATGAAATTTTCCAGTCAACAAACCAGATGAATTTACAACCCTTTGTGCGGGAATCGGCGGAGACTGGCCATGAGAAGCATTCATTGCCCAACCCACCATTCTTGCTGATTTTCCGGTACCTAAAAAACGGGCAATGGCACCATAACTGGTTACCCGCCCAAACGGAACCTGCCTTACAACATCAAAAACTGATTCATAAAAAGAGATTTTATCAAATTTAACTTTGCTAGCTACCTCTGCCATAATCAATTATATAAAAAATCGGGATTATCTAACTATAATTCTGACAGTTCCAGTTTCAGAATTGGATTTCAATCTGATATGATAAACGCCCGGCGGAAATTTTTCAGAATTCAGTTTTCTAATCTGGCTCCCCTCTCCTACCTGCCATTCAAATCCTTCATATTCTTTTCCCAGCTGATCAAAAATCTTTACTTCCAGATTTTCTTTTCCCGTACCCAAATATTCCAGGTTAAAACTGCCTTCAGTAGGATTGGGATAAACTAAAAACCGCTCGCTGGATTGAATGTGGTTTATTCCTGTGGTTTCTAAAAGCTTTTTAAGAGAACCATAGGCATTTATTTTTCCAAAACCCCAGGTATTGGATCCCCCTGGAGGAATTTGACCTGTGAAATTATCTTTGATGGCAGTCTGTGTAAAAAGGTCCATTAGCTCAGATGGAGAAAGCAAAGGATTTGCCTGAAGTAAAATGGCAACAATTCCACTCACTGCGGGTGAAGACATAGACGTTCCACCAGCCATTCCGAATGAATAGGTCTTTCCATTTTGTGGAAGAACATATTTTGACACAACTGAACCATAGTCTGCACCTCCAACCAAATAGGAACTATCATAAGAGCTTACAGCAGAAGCAAGTGCAAGGCCAGGTCCGGCAATATTGGGTTTAATGCGTCCATCGGTTGTAGGTCCGACAGAACTGAAAGCAGCAATTCTACCCCTCTGATATCCGCTGTAGGTCTGGGTCTGTCCAGAAACATTTAAAAAGCTAACTTTGCTGTTATAGGCTGCGACTGCAATTGCTTTTCTTGTGCTTACAAGATCTCCGCATGTCATTAAAGCATCTCCATCGACTGCCCAGGGATATGTATATTTTGTAAATGCACCATAATAACCCGAAGTTTTTACTACAATTCCCTGCCACATATTTACAGTCCCTGACGTGGCTTTTAATGTAAGCCCAAGCCGGTCGGATGCTTTGTTCAAAATCTGAATGAGCATGTGGGGCCTTTGGTTAAACTCTGAAATTACGCCAGTTACAGTAAAATAACAGGTATCAAAACTGCCTTTCAATTTTATCAATCGGGTAACACCATCCAGACAAATAAATTCTGAACTGGTAATTTTGGTGTTGCCATTGTATAAGCTGAACTGCATACAAAAACTATTGGCGCTATCTCCCCAGACGTCTATCTGGTTTTGTTTTTGAGAAAGTGAGGTTGAAAAAGTAGTAAAAGTATTCACTACTGTGTCGGTTGGGGTAAAGGTCTTTTTTAAATGTATTTTGTTCTGGCCATTATTTCCACCGGAAAGAACAAATATTTTTCCAGGACCAACCAAGTTGTCCACCGCCTGACTGAAAAGCGAAGAACCATCTCTTGGGCCCAGCGGACAACCCCAACTTAAATTGGCGACAGCCGGCTTACCCACTGAAGCACCATATTGAAACGTATAATTGATTCCGTCCAGCATATCTGCCATTCCGGTATTGAGCCAATAGGAAACGCTGGGATATATGGCTGTAAAAACCATATCCGATCCAAATGCAATTCCCCTGTACTTAGTTTTGTTTCCACCCTGTCCACCAAAACCAGAACCACCGGCAATTCCGGCCACATGGGTGCCATGGGTAGTTTCAGAAACATCATGGGTTTTGGTTAAAATTGAAGCCGAATCGGCAAACTCAGCACCATACCCAAAAGCACTTGGTGGCGTTCCTACTGCTTTTTGTTCCCATACTCTTTTGACTCTGAATCTGGAATATGCTGTATCATAATTGGTTGGGTGGGTATAATCGAAACCTGCATCTATTACACCGATAACTACATTTTCACCGGAATAAGCCTGTGGCAAACCCAGACCTTTATGAATAGAATCTACCCTTGTTCTTCTTCTGGCGGAATCCAACTGTGGGGCCATTGGCTGGTCCATTTCTATGGCTAATATTCCAATGGTTTTTGAAAAATCTTTCATCCTGGAAACAGGAACTCTGACTGTCCAGATATTACCCGCTTTAGTTCCGACCTTTGCACCCAAATCCAAAATTGATTTTTCATTGAATGATGAAGAAACCTTTACAACCGTATTGACAAGCAATTGATTAGAAGCACTTAGCTGATAAACATAGTTTTCCAAAACTCCCTTTTCATTGGCTTTACCTTGCTCCATTAGCCATAAATATTGAAGGGTGCCTGCCGAAAGTTTGGGCTTATCAAAAACCTGACTTTGGGAAAACGACTTTCCACAAACAACAAACATTAAAAAGAGGTAGAAAAATTTTGTTTTCATAAGTGCAATAGAGGAAACAAACATAAGAAAAGGTAATCAAAATTAATTTTTGTTTTCAAGTTGAAACTGAAGATACCAGAGGCTAAAAGTCATGAAAATATCTAATTTTATATACTGATTTTCAGTATATTATGATTTATTTTAGTTTTTTTTCAAAATCATTCAAGCGAAAATGGCTTGGGAGGAGTCTTACAATCAGAAAAGCTTAATCTGTATAAAAACAAACTATTATGAGAATTGCATCGTGGAATATTGAACAACTAAAAAAAAGAGGGAAAAGAAAACTGTTTAAAATGTTTATTTTGCTAAACTATGTTTTCTGAAAAAGAGAGAGGATTTATTTTAACTTTTTTCATTTAATAACCTTAAAATGAAACTATTGCAAAAAAGGATAGGAAATCAAATCAAAACTCCAATGGTTGGGGTTTTGATTTGTTGCCTGTTCCTTTTGGGCTGTAACAAGTATGAAGACCTGCAACCCAAATCAACTTTTGAAACTTCAACAGACTCTCTCCAAAATTTTGACATATCACTTAAAAAGGATGGTTCCACCATTATCCGGTTTGATAGCATCGCTCAAGGAGGCACCTATAAAATTAGTTTTACACCATTTGAACATTGTTCGCTTCAACTCATAGAAGATGGTAAGGCAATTGAAATTAAAGGATCAGCTTACAACTGGGAAAATGATTTCTCGAAATATACGATTTGCAAAAACGGAAACTGCAGAACAGGAGCTATCTACATTAAGAACAGCGATTATACAAACCCAATCTTCGATACGATAGATAGCAATGGTTGCATAATTTTACCGCTGCGGAAATTCTATACTTTTTTTCTGACACCTACATTATTGAAGAATTTTTTTCCAAATGGAGTAGAAGGTAGAATTGACACTTTTGAAACAAAGAACTATACGATAAAACGAGCTCTAAACAACACCAATCCTTCATATACAATTCTTGAGTTTTATGCCCTGCCTAAACCGGAGTCACAACCCTGGGCATGGGATACGGTAAGTTATAAATTGAGTGGAACCAATGGAAAATGCTACAGTGGAAAAATAGAAATTATCATAGGAGATACCTGTAAATCATTGGCCAAAGCCGATGCATTTACTGTCACCAATGGAAAAATAATTGTTAACCAGACAGAACTCACCGCAAATGATTTTCCTTGTGCTCAACCAGCAGGATTGCATATAACCCGCTCAGGGACAGATGAAAATTTCAACTATGGTAATTACAAAGTAAGGAATACCGAATTTGGAGTTTTGACCGACACCTTGATTAATGGTCAGCAACATTACAAATATGTGCGGACCAAACCTTCCGCCAGGAAAGACAAATTTGTATACTATTTGAAGAGTTTTAATCCGGAAAGAGTAACTAAAGCTTGGGTTTATTTAAAATTGAATTAAACAAATGTAATACACCGATCAATCAAATTGAGACAATCCCAGGCCACAGAAAAAGCTCTGATTGAAGGCTGCAAAAGAGGTGATCCTCTTTTGCAAAGAGCGCTTTTTGAGACATATGCGGGAAAAATGATGTCCGTTTGCAGGAGGTATAGCAAAGATAAAATGGAAGCAGAAGATTCGCTTCAAATGGGATTTGTAAAAGTTTTTGAAAACATAAATCAACTAAAAAACGATGCGCTGGAAGGCTGGATGAAGAAAATTTTTCTTAACACCTGCCTGAATGCATGGAGAAAAAACAGGTCTTCTATCCTTGTGGTCGAAGAACAACAAAGAGACGAAATAGACGCAGCAGAGGACAGTCTTCAAAGGTTGCAGGCTGCTGAACTTTTAGAATTGATAGACAGGCTACCGCAAGGAGCCAAGGTTATTTTTAATTTATTTGCTCTGGAAGGGTATTCCCATTCAGAGATTTCTGTATTGTTAAACATTACAGAAAGTGCTTCAAGGGCACAATTGACAAGGGCAAGACAATTACTACAACAAAGAATCCAAAGCCAAATTTAAAGAGTTTGCGATTATGGAAATCGAAGAGAACAACGAATTAAACCCAGGTTATCTGGGAAAAAACATAGAAGGGCATGAGGAGGGATATTCTTCTCAGGCCTGGTCAAATATTGAATCCAAACTAAAAGAGAGAAGAAAAAGACGCTTCGCTTCCTGGTGGTTTGGCGGCATCGGTATGTTTGCTCTGGTTTTGGGATTGGTCTTCTTTTTACAAAAACCGAATGAGGAAAATATTGCCAGCAATTCAAATATTTTTTCAAATCCGGAGGCATCTCAAAATAATACAGATACCAGAACTTCAACTCCAGAAAAGCCAGAAGAGAATTCAAAAACGACAATAAATGAACCTTTTACAGAAAAAGAAAGCCATCAAACGTCGAAAGAAAGTAAGGCATTAAAGCAAAAAAATAGCCCCGGTGAAAAGGAAGGAAATGAAGAATCAGCTTCCGAAATCACACAAACGGAGACGAAAAAAACAGCAGGAAAAAGTGTTGACCCGACGGATAAAAACTTGAGCGAAGTTCAATTGGCTCAAACAGTTAATGCTGAAAACGAAGATAAGGTTACCAATGAAAATGAAATCAAAAACAAAAATCAGATTAAAGATAAGAATTTAAAAACCAGAAACTTGCAAGCCTTGCTGTTTAAAAATAAGGCAAAATATAACGGCAAAAAAGAGACTTTAAATATTTCAAAAGAGGTTTCGGAACCTTCCCTGTCAAATGAAACCAGCAATCAAGGGACCTCTGATAAAAACGAAAAGTCATTGGTAACCAGCAGGAAACAGGAAGCTAAATCCCGCCTAAACCAGACACCAGCTTTAGAAAAGGAAATTCAGAATCCGTCTGAATTGAAACCAACTTTGGCTAAAGAAGCCGATGAAAAACCAGCTTTCAAAGAAGATGACCCTGCAAGAGTTTTGGATGATAAAATCAAACCGACTGAAAATCAATCTGCAATTAATACCGCAGGGTCTGGCCCAGATTCTATTATGAAAAAACAGGTTGCAATTCCAACCGTTTTGGATTCTAATCGGGTAAATGTTAACCCTGACAGCACGGAAGATAAACAGGAAGTTAAAAAGAGATTCTGGCTATTCTCGGTTCATGGAGGCAGCATGACCCAAAATGCATCTGTCGGGCAAAACAATGACCCGGAATTTAAGAATTACCGGTTCCAGATTAATGACAATGGAAATTATGCACCCACCGTTCTGGCATTGAGGATCAATCATTTTTGGCAAATCCATAAAAGTATTTCTGTTGGCCTGAGGTTATCCTACAGCTATAATTATCAAAGAATGCAATCTAAACTTGAATCGGCTCTTTATGCGCCGGTCACCTATAAACAAACATCTGATCCTTATAGCTTTGAGGCCGTGACTGTTAATCAAGACAGCAGGACTTTATTTGCCAGAACCAGCCATATGCTTGAGCCTGGACTTGTTGCCAAGTGGCGGCCTGAGTGGTCGCCCATTGGCCTTCAGTTTGCGGCTCAATGGTTGGGCTTTAACCTTGTTTCCGGTAAAAATCTAATCAGTGGAGATATTTATCAAAATCTTCAGCTTCATTCAGGCTTGTTTTTACCCATTAATGAAAGAGTTCAGATTCTGGCAGAAACCTATTTTATCAAATCTGATGACTACTATCTACCACTTCCGGTTAGAACAAAAGGAAGCGGATGGGTTGGAACTATTGGAATTGGGTTCAGGTGGTAGGAGTTATTTTATTTTGAAAACTCCTGCTTACTTAGGATTTCTCACCATCCTTGCCATAAAAAAGCCATCCCAACCCTCTGAAGGCCATGTTCTTTGCTGTTCTTCCAGTTCAAATTCCGGATGGTCTGAAAGAAACAATTTAATCTGCTCTTCATTTTCGCCAGGCATAAGACTGCAAGTGGCATACACTAATTTTCCACCTGGCTTTACCATCCTGGAATACCGATCAAGGATATCAGCCTGAACCGATTTTACCTCTTCATAGTCCTGAAGTGTAAGTTTCCATTTTGTACCCGGGTGCCTGCGAAGGACACCCAAACCTGAACAAGGTGCATCAAGCAAAACCCTATCCGCCCGATTTTGCCAATTTTTAATGGTTTTATTTCCACGGATAAACTCTGTAGTAATTGATTTAACGCCAGCCCTGGTAGCCCTTTTTTTCACCTCTTCCAATTTCCAACCTTCTACATCCATGGCTATTATTTTGCCTTTATCTTCCATTAAAGCAGCAAGATGAAGGGCTTTTCCACCCGCACCAGAACAAGCATCAATGACCAACTGACCTGACTCTACCTGTAAAAAAGGTGCAATTCGCTGAGAAGCAGCATCCTGAACTTCATAAAGTCCTTTCCTGAAAGAACCCAATCTTATCACATTGGTTCTTCCTATGAGTTCCAAAGCATCCGGGTGGTTAGGAACAATTTTTGACTCAACGCCTTCTGATTTAAGCACATTCAGCACTTCAGCCGGTGTAGACTTTAATCCGTTTATTCTTAGATAAATGGGGGCCGTTTCATTGAGTGCCTCAAACTCTTTTGAGTTCCTTTCCCCGATTTCAGACTCAGCCAACTCCCAAAGCCAGTCGGGAATGGATATGTTAATTTTGGGTTCAGCTTTAATCGGTTCCTTTAACAAATCAAAGTTCCAGCTTTCGGTTTCAGGCCAGTCTTTCAATTCAAATCCCTTGTGAGAAAGCCATAAACAAGTCAAAAGAAAATAATCATCCTCATCTTCAATGGTTTGTCTGGTTTTCAAAACTTCCAGTTTTCTCCAGAACCGCACCAAATCATAAAATGTTTCTGCTATAAATCTTCTGTCCCTTGAACCCAAACGCTTGTCTGTGGTTAAAATCCTTTCCAATACCTGTTCGGCATGTTGGCCATCGGCAAAAACCCGCTTTAATCCAGCTGCTGTGGTTTTAACCAAATTTTTATACACTGTCTGCAATCCTGTTCTACTAAAATATTGTTGAGAAAATGGCTAAATAATCAATTCAATCTACTGCTTTGAGTTGGGCAAAAATATCTTGCAAACTTGAATCAGGGGCGGAAATTTGACAAGGGTTTAATTCTATTTGCTTTTTTGCTGATTCAATTCTCTCTTCCGTCAAAGGATGTGAACTTAAAAATGACAATTCTTTGCTTTCAAGATTGCCTACCTCCTTTTTCATGGAAGTCATCAGCCTTACCACTCCATTTGGATCTGTCCGGTTTAAGCACAAAAATTCATGACTGAGTAAATCTGATTTTCTTTCAAAATCTCTGGAATAACTCATTGAATAGATAGATTCTGCATTTTGAATCAGTATTCCCATAATTCCAGAGATATCTCCCAGGAAAAAAGATAAGATGGCATAGGTTGACATGCTTCTTGCCAAAGTCCTGATGGAATGCCTTTCCTCTACATGTCCGGCTTCATGACCGAGTAATGCCATCAACTCTGGATAGGTTTGAATACTTTTAAAAACTCCGGAATAAACCACGATTTTTCTGCCTGGAATGGCAAATGCATTAAATGCATCTTTATCAACAACCGTAATTTCAATGGGGCTCCGTGTTCCCTCTTCATTTTTTAAAGGCAGCAACCTGCCATAAAATTTCCTGATAAGCGCTGTCTTTTTCTGATTGACTTTTTCTTCGGCCAAAACCTGTTTTATTAACTGCTCTCCAAGCTTATTTTCATATTTCTGAGGAATAGAATTTGCGATAAAATCAGAAATAATGGGTGCGCCCTTCCAAAAAAACAAAACCAGGAAAACCCCTGAAAACAAAAGGAAAGCGAGGGCAAAGCTGATTGACTTCGACCTGGAAGAATCCCCTTGCTGAACTTTCTTAAGGGCCTTGGGAAATGCCTTTTTAATTTCAAAAAAAACAAAAGGATTATCTATCAGGATACTGTGATTGGGCAATTGATGGTTCAATAGCATCCATTTCTCAGCACCTTGCAGTTTCTCAATTACAATGTCATCGATGTTCCAGAATTGAGATTCAGATTGAAATTTCGCAAATCTTAACCCATCTGTTTCAATATCAATTTCTATTAAATTGGGTTCACCTTTGGGGCTTGAATAGTAATCCGCTTTCAATTTCATTTCTGCAAAATTGTGATGAAACAAGCGTAGAACCATTAAGATTATGAAATTATTATTGGGATATTCACAGGAAATTTAAAAATGGTTTAAGACATTACTTTATATTGCCAGTTCTAAACGAAGTGCCAACCATCTTGTCAAAGACAAAAAAAGTATTTCTTTTCATCTGTATTACAGCATCTTATATTTCCAAAGGTCAGAATTTTGGAAGCTCTTTCGATTTTTTACTAAAAGAAACAAATGCCAGAGTTGCAGCTTTAGGCGGAGTTAACAATTCACTCAGGGATGATGACGTTCAATTGGTTGCCGGAAATCCAGCTGTTGCCAACGGAAAAATGGCAAAAACACTTGGCATGACTGTGAATCCGTCATTTGCCAATATTGTCCAATACAATCTTGCTTATGCTGATTCTTTAAAAAATCGGGGCAACGTGTTTACCACCTTACAGTTCCTGAATTATGGAAAATTTAAAGAAACAGACAATACAGGTGCGCGGATTGGAGAATTCGGGGCCAGTCAATATGCTTTTGGGCTGGGCTACAGCCAGAAAAAGGGAAATTTCTTTTTGGGTACCTCTTTGAAATTTATCGGATTTCAAGTCCAAAGCAACCAGGCCTATGCACTTGCTGCGGATATTGGGATAAATTACCAGCATCCAAGAAAACAACTTTCATTCGGACTGGTCTTTAAAAATATGGGTATTACCCTTAAAAAATTTGATTCGGATAATCCAATGAAACTTCCATTCAATATTCAGACGAGTTTATCTTACAAATTGCAGCATATGCCGTTAAGATTTTCTATAACAGGATTTTATATTCAGGAAACAGACATTCAATATCTGGACCCAAGTATTCCGGGAAAATTGGATATTAATGGAAAAGAACAAAAGCCGAAGAAAAAAATATCAGAGCAGATTGCCCGCCACCTTGCATTGGGCGGAGAATTTTTACTCCACCGGAGCTTTAACCTGCGGATTGGATATAACCACCTAAGGCGCAAAGAATTGCGACCAGAAGTTGGGGCCGGGCTAACTGGTTTTTCATTGGGTTTTATGGTTAACACAAAACCCATCAATTTTAGTTATACATATTCTGGATTAGGAAGTACCGGCGGATTTCATTTTATAAGTCTGAACTGCCGTTTTTCTCAATTTATCACCAAAGAGTAAAAAAATACAAAGTAAAATACATGAATTCGCAGTCCCTTACACCGCATCAGATCGTCCAGGAATTAGACAAATATATAATTGGTAAAAAAAAAAAAAAAAAGAATGTTGCCATAGCGT
>JAIXQU010000125.1 GCA_027485575.1 Cytophagaceae bacterium | reverse complement strand
CTCAAATTAAAATCGAAAACGAAAAAAAGTTTAATCTAAAAACCAGAAGCTGACCAATTATATTGCATTTCTCTTCACCAACCGTATCGCAAAAGTTTTAGGCCAGTTTTTTCCCGTGACATAATAAAGACCTTCATCCGCCTTAAAAGCGATTCCATTCAACACATCCTCTTCACCGGTCCTGTCTTCATCTTTTAATATTCCCTCCAGATTGGCGTAGCCCAACACTTTCCCTGTTGCCGGGTCGATTTGAACCAAAGTATCTGTCTGGTATTTATTTGCCCATATTTTACCCTCCACTGCCTCCAACTCATTTAAAGCTCCAACCGGATTTTTCTGGTCCCAAACCTCAATTTTTCGAATATTTTCAAATTTCTCAGGCGTGTAAAAATTGATAAAATTTGTGCCGTCGCTCATGGCAAGCTGGGTTTCTATATGGCAAATTCCCCAACCATCTGTGGAATAGCTAAATTCCCGTAGGTTCTTCAATTCTGGCAAAGAATACACAAAGCCCCTCCTGTTTTGCCAGGTTATCTGATAAAGCTGGTTGTTGTAAATGGTGATTCCTTCACCAAAATATTCATTGGAAAGGTCGATTCGTTGAATGGCTTTTCCGGTTTTATAGTCGGTTTCCATCACGGCAGATTTTCCATTCAAACCCGTCCCCTCCCATAAAGAACCTTTATGCCATTCAAAACCCTGGGTAAAAGATTCAGGATTGTGTGGAAAAGTTTTAACTACCTCAAAGCCATAGAGCTCTGGGACGATATCTGATTTTAAAGAAAAAGACTGGGTGCCATTCTCCGAAACTTTTCCTTGCTTAAAACCTTCAATTCTAAAATTGTATTTACCCGTATTTTTACCTTTTGAACTCCAGGTAAATTCTGTTTTTTTAAGTTCCGGACTGGTCACCTGACCTACTTTTTCGTTGTTGATGAGGTAAACCAGTGAATCCATTATTTTATTTGAATCCAGCATTTCGAATGAAAAAATGACGTCCTCCCCTATTGCAATGGGTTTGATTATGGCCTGAATAGAAAAATAAGCCCTTTGGCTCAACAGGTCTTCATTTTCGGAGATCTCCTTTTCTTTATCAGGTCCGCAGGACGACAAAAACAAAATTGAAAAAACAAAAAAGAGGCAGTTTTGAATATTCATAAATAGAATTGCAGTGCGAAATATGGTTTTTCCTTTCAAATTTTAAGATTTGAATTTGAAATCAATTTCAATCTAAAAACAAAAAAGAGTACAAAACCTTGGAAATCAGCAGACAAGAATTATTAACTGAGCAATTTGATTATTCTTTACCAGAAGAAGCCATCGCCAAATTTCCCTTAGAGATCAGGGATGAATCCAAACTTTTGATTTATAACAATGCTGGAATTGAACACAAAAAATTCACGGACCTCGCATCAGTTTTACCCGAAAATGCCATCTTGGTTTTTAACAATACTAAAGTTGTTCCTGCCCGCCTCCATTTTCAAAAAACCACAGGTGCCTGGATTGAATTGCTGGTGACTGAAAAAAAAGAATCTGACTCATTTAACCTGGCACGGAATGAATGGGTTTGGTCTTGTATGATAGGAAACAAAAAGAAATGGCATGAAAATGAAACACTTGAAATTTCAAAAACGGTAGATGGTGAAAAATTTGGGCTCAAGGCCAGCTATGAAGATAAAGGGCAGGACCTTGTCAGGCTAAGTTGGTTTCCGGAGAAGTACAATTTTTATGAAGTATTGGCCCAATTGGGAGAAATGCCGATCCCCCCCTATCTGAACCGGGAATCGGAGGAAAGCGATAAAACATCTTATCAGACAGTTTATGCCCGGGTTGAAGGGGCAATAGCGGCTCCTACTGCTGGCTTACATTTTACAAGCCGGGTATTTGATTTACTGGATGCAAAAAAAATCAAACAGGTAGAACTTACCCTGCATGTTGGTCTGGGAACTTTTAAACCCATGAAATCTGATAAAGTCACTGACCACGAAATGCACCCTGAAAAAGTTGTAATTTCTATAGGAGTTATTCAAAATCTGGCAAGCCATCAAGGTCCCATTTTTGCGGTAGGCACCACATCGATACGGTCTTTGGAGTCGCTGTACTGGCTGGGAACGGAATTGCTGACTTCTGGAAATCTGCCTTCAAATCTGGAAACAGAAGATCCGTATCGTTGGGCAGCCAGAGATTTTTCCGTCCAGCAGATTGCGACCGCCATATCTGAATACATGGTGAAAAACAAATTGGAAAACTTTGAATTTTCAACCCGGCTTTACATTATGCCCGGCTATCAATTCAGGGTTGTGAAAGGTTTGATTACCAATTTCCATCAACCGAAATCTACACTCATGGTTTTAATATCAGCCTTTATAGGTGACAACTGGAAAAAAGTCTATGAGGAAGCTTTGAAAAATAACTACCGGTTTTTGAGCTATGGAGACAGCTCATTGTTAATGCCTTAGTTAGAAGAAAAATATCTATGGCAAGCATTTTTTAACCCGTAACATTCCTGAATTAAACCCGGAAGCTCTTTTTCTTTTTTTTGATTCAAATTGTGACAAAATTAAAATTCAAAAAAAATAACTGGAGATTTTACATTAAAACAAACCATCCAAAAACAGGATTTGGTATTAAATCCAAAAATAAGGCAAACCATTACCCGGAAGTTCTTCGCTCAAATTGACATGCTTAACCAAAAATGTTTTCATTTTTTTGTAATCTTACCCTCTTGAATAGATTCAGACTTTTTGGTCAGGTCTGATAATCATAAATTTAAAATAAAAACACGTGTCAGTATCAAATTTACATCCTTACAAAATCAATAAAAAATACGAGAAAAAAGTGGCGTACTTCTCTATGGAATTTGCCATTGCTCAAAGCTTAAAGACTTATTCCGGCGGTTTGGGTTATTTGGCTGGTTCTCACATGAGATCTGCCTACGACCTCAAGCAAAACATGATTGGAATAGGCATCCTTTGGAAATATGGCTACTATGATCAGGTTAGACGGCCAGATAATGGAATGGACGTCCTTTTTCAGGAAAAGTACTATACTTTTTTAAAGGATACCGGGATCATGGTTCCCATTTATATCAACAAACATCAGGTATATGTAAAGGCCATGTATCTTGAGCCAGAGATATTTGGAACTGTCCCCATGTATTTTCTTACCACCGATATTCCGGAAAACGACTACCTGGCCAGGACAATTACCCATAGATTGTATGACAGCGATACTGCAGCCAAAATAGCCCAATGCATCGTTTTGGGCATGGGAGGAGCCAAGGTCGTTGAGGCACTTGATCCAACCATTGAAATATACCACATGAATGAGGCACACGCCCTTCCATTGGTTTTTCATTTATATGACAAATTCAAAGATACGGAAGAGGTGAAAAAACGGGTGGTTTTCACAACCCACACCCCGGAGAAAGCTGGAAATGAAGAACATCCGATTGCGCTTTTAGAAAAGCTTAGCTTTTTTGGTCATTTAAGTTTTGATGAAGTCCGAAAAGTTTCCGGTGAACATGGTGATATTTTCAGCCATAGTCTTGTAGCCTTGAGGCTCGCCAAAGTAGCCAATGGAGTTTCAAAATTACACGGCGAAGTCAGCAGAGAAATGTGGAGTGATTTTCCTGGAATTTGTGAAATAAAAAGCATTACCAATGCCCAGAATATGAAGTATTGGGGTGACGTCGGAATAAGGAAAGCACTTGATAAGAACAATGATAAAGAATTGAAGCATAGAAAAATGCATCTCAAAAAACGGTTGATTGAACATGTTGCCAACCAAACCGGAAAATTATTTGACAAGGACTCCATCATCATAGTTTGGGCAAGGCGATTTGCAGAATATAAGCGATCAACACTTTTAATGCATGACATTGTCCGATTCAATAAATTGATGGCCAGGACCGATAAAAAGGTTCAGGTTATCTGGGCTGGAAAACCGTATCCTGGTGACCATGGTGCAATATCTGTTTTTAACCATTTGGTTGAATTAACAAAGCACATGCCAAATGCCACAGTTTTAACTCCTTATGAATTAGAGCTTTCTAAATTATTGAAAGTAGGTTCTGATGTTTGGCTTAACACCCCGAGAAGACCAAGGGAGGCGTCTGGAACTTCTGGTATGACAGCGGCAATGAATGGCTCAATCAACTTTTCCATTCAGGATGGGTGGGTCTGTGAATATGCCAAACATGGAGTTAATTCCTTCATTTTGCCTATTGTTGACGAAAATAGACCCATTGAATTTCAGGATGATGAGGACAACAAAAACCTGATGAATATGCTTGAAAATGAGATCCTTCCTAAATATTATGACACCCCGGAAGAATGGTTCAAAATGGTAAAAACAACAATGAGCGACGTGGTTCCATTTTTTGATGCCGATAGAATGGCGGATGAGTATTATCAGTTATACAATGGCGAATTGAAATAGTACTTCGGAGATTCCGGAATAAAAAAGGCTTCTGATTTTTCAGAAGCCTTTTTTATGGATAAGAAAAATTCGGGGATTACTTCAAATTGACTGCAATGGATAGTTCATCCAGTTGTTTTTGGTCGAGTGTGGAAGGAGAATCAATCATAACATCTCTTCCAGAATTATTTTTTGGAAAGGCAATAAAATCACGGATGGAGTCTGCTCCGCCAAGCATAGAGCAAAGCCGATCAAAACCAAAGGCAATTCCACCATGGGGAGGTGCCCCAAATTCGAATGCATCCAGCAAAAATCCAAACTGTTTTTTGGCCTCTTCTTCTGAAAATCCCAAAAGAGAAAACATTCTTGACTGGAGTTCTTTGTTAAAAATCCGGATGGATCCACCACCTATTTCTACTCCATTTATAACCAAATCATAGGCATTGGCTCTCACTTTTCCCGGGTCGGTAGCAAGCATGGCTATGTCCTCTGGTTTGGGTGAAGTGAAAGGGTGGTGCATGGCAAAATATCGGCCTTCTTCCTCAATAAACTCCAAAAGGGGAAAGTCCATTACCCACAAAACTTCAAACTTCTCTTTTGACCGCAAGCCCAACCGACTTCCCATTTCCAACCTTAATTCGTTCAGGGCTTTTTGTGTTTTTTCTTCTTTTCCACAAAGAATAAGCAATAAATCATTGGGCTTTGCATTGGCTTTGTCAAGCCATTTCTTTAAAACCTCAGGTGAATAGAACTTATCGACTGAAGATTTGATTTCTCCATTTTGACCATATCGCACATAGACCAAACCTCCCGCTCCAATCTGTGGACGCTTTACCCATTCTGTGAGTTCATCCAATTGCTTTCTTGTGTACTCTGCGCAGCCGCTGGCGACAATCCCAATGACAGATTCAGCCTGATCAAAAACAGGAAACCCTGCATCCAGAGTTAATTCTTTCAGATATTGAAACTCCATTCCAAAACGGATGTCCGGTTTATCAGATCCAAATCTTTGCATAGCCTCTGAATAGGGCATTCTTTTAAAATCAGGCAAATCTATTTGCAAAACTTCCTTAAATATCGATTTGGTGAGCCCTTCAAATGTATTGAGAATGTCCTCTTGCTCAACAAATGCCATTTCACAATCGATTTGGGTGAATTCAGGCTGTCGGTCTGCTCTCAAATCTTCATCTCTGAAGCACTTAACGATTTGAAAATATCTATCAAAACCCGCCACCATCAACAACTGCTTGAAGGTCTGTGGCGATTGAGGTAAGGCATAAAATTCGCCAGGGTTCATTCTGCTAGGAACAACAAAATCTCTTGCTCCCTCCGGCGTGGATTTTATTAAAACCGGTGTTTCAACTTCAATGAATTGTTGCGCATCAAGGTATCTCCTTGCAACCTGAGAAACCCGATGACGGAGCTCCAGATTTTTCCGCACGACATTCCTTCTTAAATCTAAATACCGATATTTCATTCGAATATCATCTCCACCGTCGGTTTCGTCTTCAATAAGAAATGGAGGCAATTCAGCTTTATTTAAAATGATAATTTCAGAAGGAACTACCTCGATTTCACCTGTTGCTATTTTATCATTTTTGGAAGACCTTTCAATAACCTTTCCCCTTACCTGAATTACAAATTCTCTTCCCAGACTACGGGCGGTTTTTAAAAGTTCAGGTGAATCATTGCTTTCATTTAAAATGATTTGGGTTATTCCATACCGGTCTCTCAGATCTATCCAGATCAGCCCACCTTTGTCCCTTGATTTTTGTACCCATCCAGCCAAAACCACTTCTTTTCCTATATCAGCGGCATTAAGCTCTCCGCAAGTATTTGATCTATACATATTTAAATTCAACGAATTGGGCTGCAAATACCGAAAATCAACCTTTCTTTCCAATTCATTACAACCAAATCTTTTTAAAATTAGTCTTTGAAGTAAAATTAAAATTCTCTACATTTGTCTCATCGCCATGGATTTAAAATTCAATAAACTATTTCCTTATTTAGGGTTGGGCCTAATGTTACTGATAACAGCCTTTCAAGTTCAGGTAAGCTCTTTTCAAGCGGTTTATCAGGGCGCTGATATCCGGTTGGAATGGAAAGTTTCTGAAGAATCTGAGGTTACGTCTTATGAAATTTCCCGAAAGAAAGAAACCGATGGCAATTATTCCAAGCTTGCAGATGTTGCCCAATCCTCTTTGGGTAATTACGTTTGGGTCGATGACAATTTGTATAAAGATGGCGAAGGCCTTGAAAATATCAGTTACCGGTTGACTGCAAACACTGGCTCAGGTCCGAAGTTTTTTTATGCCAATATTCAACATAGCCCAACTGCAGTTCAAAGGTCGTGGGGAAGCATAAAATCAATGTTCAGATAAACTGAAAATAGTCATTAGGAATTCATTCCGATGCTAAACTGCCTCAAATCAGAATCTTCATCACCTTTTCTTCTGTATCCGTAGCGCTGCTTCGAATTCCGAAAAAAAGTTGCTGATTTT
>JAIXQU010000120.1 GCA_027485575.1 Cytophagaceae bacterium | reverse complement strand
TATTGATGGCAGCACTGTTGTCATTGCAATCGGTGTTGTTGGTTGAGTATCCTGCTGGAGCAGTGGCACTGCAAAGCATCGCAGTTGTCGTAGACCCAAAACCATCACCATCGCTGTCAACGAAATAGGATTGAGGAGTATTGATTGCAGCACTGTTGTCATTGCAATCGGTATTGTTGGTTGAGTATCCTGCTGGAGCAGTAGCACTGCAAAGCATCGCAGTTGTTGTAGAACCAAAACCATCACCATCGGCATCCACAAAATAAGGTTGAGGTGTGTTCACTGCCGAATTGTTGTCATTGCAATCGGTGTTGTTGGTTGAGTATCCTGCTGGAGCAGTGGCACTGCAAAGCATCGCAGTTGTTGTAGAACCAAAACCATCATTATCCGCATCTACAAAAAATGATTGAGTAGTGTTCGCTGCTGAATTGTTGTCATCGCAATCGGTGTTGTTCGATACATAACCAATTGGTGTTGAACAGGCCTGCGTTGAATTTCCTGCATCCCCAAAACCATCTCCATCCTGGTCTCTGAAATACAGGCTGGCAGTTTGAGGGATCACAGATGCAGAACCGTTCATATTGGCAAAGCAACCTGTGGTTGAATTCGTGGCCAAAACTGTTATGGTGCCAGTACCGGTTATTCCTGTTGCAGTTAAGGCTGACCCAGTTCCAGATAAAGTGGCTGCAGTTCCGCCAGCGGTAAACTTGAAGTCGTAAGAAACTCCTGATTGGGAGCCTGATAAATTAACACTTGTACCCGTTCCTGGTACCAAACAATATGAACCGCCTCCGGAAGTATTAAAAACTGTAGGGTTCGGATTTACTGTTACTGTACTTGAAGCACTTGCCGCACAACCATTTGCATTCGTAACTGTAACCGAATAATTTCCACTTGCATTTGCTGTAATTGATGAGGTAGTGGCCCCATTACTCCAAAGGTAGCTGGAACCAGCACCTGCAGTTAATACCACAGAACCGCCTTGACAAAATGTGAGTGGACCTCCAGCGGAAATGTTGGTAGTAAAGACGGGATTATCCCTTTGATTTATAGAAAGGATAATTGAGCCAGTTGCGGTTCCATATCCCTCTGCCACAATAAAATAAGTGGTATTTGGCGTAACCAAAAACTTCATTGAAGCCCTTGTTCCTGTGCAAAGGGGGCCATTGTCATCATTTGAGGAAATCCAGGTTCCTGAAGAATTAAGTAAATGTAAATATGTATCAAAAGCAGAAGCACATGTGGAAACAGTTATACTATCTGTACATGGTCCCGTAGTAAATCTGAAAAAGATATCTGCAGATGCCTGATTATTTGTACCGGTATAAGCATTTGAAAATCCACTGGCATTGGAAACCGTAGTAGAAAATGGAAAGCTTGAGATAACGATTGGATTGCCTAAAACATCACCAACCGGCGATGTTACGGTTAAATTTAAAACATTTGAATAGGATACCGTACAGTTTATCCTGGATACAGCTGCCCGTATCAAATATGTACCACCAGCCAAAGTAAAGGCTGAAGTTGCGCTGGTTGCACCACCAATATCAGAATATGAAGTACCACCATTATTGGAAGCCTGCCATTGAATATCACTACCATTTGATCCGGTCAAAACAAATGTACCGTTATTTCCTGATGCAAAACTGGCTGGACCGGTTGCAGTTCCTCCAACTGTTGGAGTTGTGCATGGTTGTGGATTTGCCAATTGCAGAGCAGTAAAAGCGTTTACCCTTCCGTGGCCAAGATCTGTACTCCAGGTTCCGTTTGGTTGGCCGCTTACGCTGCTGTTGTAAATGTATCCACCGACTTTGTCGCAGCTGGATTCAAGAATTTGTCTTGCCTGGGCATTGGTCAAATTAGGGTTAACAGACAATATCAATGCCATAACACCTGCTGCATTTGGACAGGCAGATGAAGTTCCATTAAATGTAGCTGTGTAATTTCCTGAACTATACCCAGCTGTGCCAGATATATCCGTCGTATATATTTTTACACCAGGTGCAGAAACGTCAACTCCTGTGCCAAAGTTAGAACCCCAAAAAGTTTCTAAATCACATGAGCTTGGATTTTTTCTTTGGTTACACATACTCATTGCCACCACAGAAACTACATTGGTTAATGTTGCCGGATAACTGTTTGCGCCATTGCTGTTTCCAGCTGCAAAAAGAACCGGAGCCCCCTTTCCACCACGCCCTTGTGTAACAGCCCTTGCAATAGGATCGTTAATTAATGTAGATGAACTACCGCCTCCCCAACTATTGCTCAACACATCTGCACCACCTTGATTCCAGGCCCAATCCAAAGATGTTCCAATTTGAGCAGAGGTGGTTACCCAACTTGTCCCGGATGAATATGCTATCCGAACAGGGATAATTTTGCAACTGTAAGCTACACCTGCAATTCCAACTCCATTGTTTCCAGCAGCTGCCACAATACCGGCACAAGCCGTGCCGTGGGCATCGTTTCCACTTGGTCCACCATTGCTACCAAGACCAGTTCCATCAAAACCGGGAAGTAAATTGGCAACCAAATCCGGGTGAACCAAATCCACACCTTCATCTATAATGGCAACTTTAAGGGTGGAAGAACCCGTGCTGATTCCCCAGGCAGAAAACACCTTCATGTCTGCACCTGGCGTACCGTTGTTCTGTATTGCTGAGCCTGTGTTGTTTAATGACCATTGATTGGCAAGATTGGGATCATTTGTATTATACCTTTTTAAAAGCTTAAGCATATCAGGTTCGGCAGCAGCAAATAATTTTGTTTCAGAAAACGCATTTGCCATTTCAAGAGCCCTCATTTTAGAAGATTTGCCTACCTTTATGAAATAAAGATTTGCATCATATTTATATTGTTCGTCAATTGAAGCACCATATTCTGAAACCAGTTTTTGCATTTTGGAAAAATCCGAACTGTTGTTAAGTTTTACGATAAACCGGTTGAGAGCAGCTTCGGATGTACCATCATTGTAAATCAAAAATGGGTTTGCGTATTCAATAGAAGAGATTTGGTTCAACCTTTCAACCAATTCAAGAATTTGCTTTTCAGTTGCTCCTTTCCTTAATTCTGCAAGCAAAACTTTTGGTGCCGGCAATGCCATTTCTTTGGTAAGAGGCAATAAAAGTTGCTCTTTTAAAAGAATCCTGTTTTGTTCCTCAAAACTGATTTGTGATTGAAACTTGATTAGAATTTTTTGGCCGGAAAGTTCAAAAAATGCCTTACCATCTGGTGTATAGTGGTAGTATGGACTGCCGGTTAAATCCCTGGATTCAGAAGCAGTTCCAGATCCTTTCTGTGCAAATCCCTGCATAGAACACAGAGTTACAAGAATGATGATGATTTGTAATATTGATTTTTTCACAACAAATTGGTTTTATGGTTATCGGCAAAACTAAATTAAAAAGTCTGAATAATTATAAGACAATGCTCAAGCAGGATGAAAATTTGGTTAAAAAGGCTTTTTCCGGGATAATATGTAAAGCTTTGCCTTTCAGTGACTTAATTTCTAATAAATCTAAAAAATCAAGAATAAACAAAAATTACCTTGTAATTTAAAATGGGATTAAGACCCAAAAACAGGGTATTTTACCTTTTCTTACGTTCAATTTTATGATTCAGAGTGAATATAGATTCAATTTGAAAGCGTCAGTTTTTTTCTTAAATATTTGATTTATATTTAATTAAGGTCTTCATTCAATTTCAGCTATTTAAATGATACTGGTGCCAAATTTTTTAGAAGCCCGCCTGATTTGAAATTCTGGTTAGAGCAAAAAGAATTGCGCTGGTTCAAAAAAAAATCCCGACTTCAGCGGGATTGAATTTTTACTTAAAACACTTGTCCAGTACAACACGGTGCCTCACAGAAAAGTTCTGATAGCACCAATCCCTGAGTTCTTTTATTTCATTTCCAACCAACCTGGAAATTGCTTTTTTTAATTCTTTTTCAAATAAAGACCTCTCAAAACTTACCTTTTTCAAAATCATTTTAAAATATTCAAGCATAGATGTCATAATTAACTTGGTTAAGGTGTGGTGTAAAAATGAAAACTTAGTTTTTAACTTGCAAGTTGTTTTGAAGATAATAATAAAATTTTAATCTGGATTTATCTTAAAAATAAACGTTTTGGACAACCAGATTTTTGATTTCACTTTTGAAAACATTGTATGTCAGCCATTAAAAAAATGAATCTTGTTTTTTTAAATTTTATAACCCGCAGGTCACTGTTTTTTTTCTTTTGCTTAAATGTGATGAACGGCGCATTTGCGCAGAAATTGAAAATAGTTTTAGGTCCCAATCAAATTGGTTCTAATGAAGTTTTTACCGTAACACTAAATGCAGAAAACTATGATATTCAGGAATATAGTGCCTTTCCGAATATCCCGGGATTTTCCAAAGCAGGAACATCCTCTTCTTCCTCGATGCGCAACATCAATGGGCAGGTAAGTAACGAAACGAGTATCATTCAAAACTATATGCCAACCAAAGAGGGCGTTTTTAAGCTTCCTCCCTTTGAAATGAAAGTAGGAAAAATGGCAACAAGATCTCCGGGGTGCATTATCAAAGTTGGACCGCCGGTCGATCAAAAATCAACCAATCCATTTGGGGCAAATCCATTTGCTTATGACCCTTTTGAAGATTTTTTTGGCAAGGGGCAGTCCCAGGATTTTAAAGATGTAAAGCCGGATGCTTTTTTTTCAGTTCAAACCGATAAGAAGGAAATTTGGGCTGGCGAAGGCATAAATCTGATATTATCTTTTTTTGTATCGGATGAAAATCAGGCGGAGCTGGACTTTTATAATCTCGGGTCACAGCTTTCTGAACTGGTTAAAAAGCTGAAGCCCTCCAATTGCTGGGAAGAAAACTTTGGTATCGAAGAAATTGTACCCCGAAAAGTGAAAATTGGAAAAAAAGGCTATACGGAATATCGGATTTATCAGGCGACCCTTTTTCCGTTGGTGGCCAAGTCATTTTCTATTCCTCAGCTTAAGCTCGATATGGTAAGCTATAAAATTGCCGGATCTAATTTTTTTGGGGCCAACAGGAAAGAAGAAATCAAGCCATTTTATTCAAAACCAATATCGATTAAAGTCAAGGATTTGCCTCCACACCCTTTAAAGGGAAATGTAGCTGTAGGTCAGTTTGTTATGGAGGAAAAGATAGGGAAAAAACTAGTAGGTCTTAACCAGGGAGTTGGGTTTGAATTGGCCATAAAAGGCGAAGGAAATATTAGTTATATTCCAGAACCTCAGAAAATTAAATCCGAATTATTGGATGTGTATTCACCCAATACAAATCAAACTGTGCAACGGGCAGGTGGAAGAATTACAGGCCAAAAGGTTTTCTCATACCTCATCATTCCAAAAGAAATTGGCAGCATCGAATTAAATAAATCCTTCAATTGGGTCTATTTTAATGTAAAAACGATGACCTATGATACCCTCAGGCCTTCTGGAGTTTTAAAGGTAAGTGAAAGTAAAAAAATGAATTCGAAGGCTTCTGCCACGGCTGAAGATTCATTTTATGGTATGATTGAAAAGGCAGACAATACACCCATCGGGGAAACAAGGAAAGCCCATAAATGGCTTTTTTGGATCAATATTTCTATCGGTTTTATGGCTGTGGTTACCCTGGTTTTGAGCTTTATGAGGCGATAATTCGATCTGACCTTGGGCCCAATTCAATTACCTTTACCTCAGTCGGTTTTCCATCTGTAAATTTCATTTTCAAAGCCGTCCGGATGTTGTGGAAACCGTGTTTTCCTGCCGCACCGGGATTGACATAAAGAACTCCACCTTCTTTTACTACCCTGCAAATATGCGAATGGCCGCAAACCAGCATTTTGGGTTTTAGTTGTTTGATTAAGGCATTTGTTTGAGGTGTATATCTTGGGTGCTTTCCGGCAATGTGGAGCATTAATATAGGAAAACCCTGAACCTCAAAATAGAAATATTCTTTGGTGGCTTTTCTCACCTCATTTCCATCTATGTTTCCCCAAACCGCCCTGACGTTTCCTTTTCTTCTCCAGGTTTCCAAAATGGCCAAATCACCAATGTCGCCTGCATGCCATACCTCCTGACAGTCAGCAAAATGCTCAATTAAGGCTGGGTCCAGCCAGCCATGTGTATCGCTAAAAATGCCTATTTGATAGGGTTCCATAGTTATACAGATAGGATAGGAAACCGGCCACCACTTTTTGGGTCTATGTTAAATTTATCCAAATGGAAAGAAGGTGCCATTCTCTCTCGTTTCCACTGGCTTCTTTTCCACATTCCAATAAACTTCTCTATTTCTTTCCGGATGTACTCTGGGTTTTCTTGTCTGATTTTTAAAAGATTCTGAAGTGTTTCTTCAGGACTTTTTCTTTCCAAAATCATTTGAATTTCAATGGCTTCCAACAAGTCATAAGGCATCAAATCGGCTTCATCTGTCTGCTTGTTTTTTTTAGGTCTGAGTTCCGCAGTTGGGGCCTGATTGATAATGTATTCAAGACTTGAATATCCCAGCGTGTTTTTTGCCCAGAGGAGCCATTTCCGGATAAAGTTTTTACTCACACCGGCTATGGGCGCCAAACTCCCTGCGGTGTCACCATCCATAGTGCAATAGCCCACATCACCCTCACTTCTGTTGCTAGTGGTTAACAATAAAAAATTATTGAAATTGGCCAACATCCAGATTCCGGGTGCACGTGTTCTTGCCTGAATGTTTTGCAAAACCAAATCATCTGAATTCCAGTCAAGTGGCCTACCTACAATGTTTTCAGTTATGGATGTAAATCCTTTCACCATTGCATCAATTTCCCATGAATAAAATTGAGCCCCAATTTCTTCAGCAACCGATTTGGCTGCATTTCGGGTTATGTCTCCTGAGTTTTCAGTTCCCTGGTAGGCACAAATTAAGATTTGATTGACCCATTCTTTTGATGAATTTCCATTAAGTTTAAATCCAAGTTTTTGTTCTAATTCTGGTTTGGAAAATTGATTTGATGCCTTTTTAACCATTTCTGAAACCAAAATGGCACAGGTTGCCGAATCGGCTCCACCAGACAATGAAAGCGCAAATCCTTTGCTTTTTGATTTTCTTAAATAATCGAAAAGAGCAAGGCAAACGGCATCTGTAAAATCTTCAAATTCATCTTCTTCTTTTTGTTCGACTGCTTTGAAGGCAGGTCTTTCAAAATCAATTTCAAAAGTTTCCAAAACAATATCCTGCATAGAAAACCGGTTAGAATAAAAACCAATTTCACCCTCTGACCCAAAAATGATTTCTCCATCAAAAATGAGCCTTCCAGATTCATTGCCTAATAAATTTGTGTACAAGTAATAAGCATCATTTCTACCTTTTAAACTGGTAATGATGGCATGCCTGTCGTCCTGTTTTCCCCTTGCAAAGTTTGAAGCAGAGGCATTTAAAATTAAGTCTGCATTTTTTGCAGAACCAACAATGGCGGGTCTCTTTTCCAGATGCCAGGCATCTTCACAAATTTCAAATCCAAGCGTTAAACCTTGAAATTGTAAAGTAAAATCCCCGATTGGGCATGTTTGGTTGTTTATAAAAATGGTTTCTACCTTTTTGGAAGGCCAAGGCTCAAACCAGCGTGGCTCATAAAAGACCCCGGATTTTGGGAGTATTTGTTTTCCGCAAACGCCTAAAACGCTATGATTGTAAACCATTGCCAGTGTATTAAAAACCTGGCCCTTATGTTCAAATGGCAAGCCAACAACCACCAAAAGATCCTGGCTAAGTGGCAAAATCATTTCCAGCAGTACCTGTTTGGCCTTTTCAACTATCCAGGGCATTAAGAAATAATCTTCACAGCCATAGCCAGATATGCATAACTCGGGAAGCAAAAGCAGGCTTACTTTTTGTTCTTTCGCTTGTTGAATGGCCAATTCGATCCTATTGAAATTTCCAACCCAATCCAGCGGTGTTTGATTTAATGCGGCTGCAGCTATTTTCATTTTCTCTTCCAATTGAGGCCGCAAATTCAGAAAACCGACTGAGGTTTTGATGATTTAATTTTATTCAAATGGATATACCATGAGAAAAATAAATGGCATTAATTTGCCAGTCAAGTCAGATTACACCAAATGCAGATAAGAAAAGAAAAAATATTGGTTACAGGGGCCTGTGGGCAGCTTGGAACAGAGTTGGTTGAAGAGCTTAGGAAAATTTACGGAGAAGTTCAGGTTTTGGCCACAGACTTAATTGACCCCAGGTCAGAAAGTCTTAAATCAGGACCTTTTGAAAAGATAAATGTTCTGGACAAAAATGGCCTTGGTCAATTGGTAAATCGTTTTCAGCCAACCCAGATTTATCACCTGGCGGCCATTCTTTCTGCAGCAGCCGAAAAAAATCCTACCTTGGCGTGGGATGTAAACATCGCTGGTTTTATGAATGTATTGGATATCTCAAAAACGGCTTCTGAAAAAGTCTTTAAAGTGTATTCGCCAAGTTCTATTGCCGCATTCGGTCCACATACACCAAAAAATCCAACACCACAACATACCATCACCGACCCAACCACAGTGTATGGAATTACCAAACTGGTAGGGGAGAGGCTTGCCGATTATTATTTTATAAATTATGGTTTGGATGTCCGCAGCATCAGATATCCGGGTTTGATAAGTTACAAAACACCTCCGGGTGGTGGTACTACAGATTATGCCGTTGATATTTTTTATAAAGTAGTTCAGGATAAATCGTTTACATCTTTTCTTGGGCCAGACACGGCCTTGCCAATGATGTATATGCCTGATGCATTGAGAGGAACCCTTGAGTTGATGGAAGCCGAGGCATCCAGAATCACAATCCGATCAGCATATAATTTAAATGGGATGAGCTTTACTCCCCAGCAGTTGGCTGATGAGATCAGGAGTCAGTTTGGCGATTTTGAATTGAAATATGCTCCGGATTTCAGGCAGCAGATTGCAGATTCATGGCCAAATGATTTGGATGATTCTGTTGCCCGAAAGGATTGGGGATGGAAACACCAATTCGGATTAAAAGAAATGGTGGCGGATATGCTTAAGAATGTGGGGATTCTGGTTGGATAACTTCACTATTGGTTTTTTATAAACCTTTTAATTGAAGTTTCACCTTCAGACACTATATAGATGAAATAAATTCCATGTCTTAAATTGGAAAGGTCAAGCGTTGAAATCCGTTTTTCTGAACTGGTTTCAAGTTGAATTCTTCCCATTATCAGGATTGGGATAAATATTTGGATTTTTAATTGTTTTTCTTCCTGGTCTTTGTGAAACCTTGAGGCTAGAAAGAAGGGTGTCCAGTTGGTCAGAAAGACTAGCTAATCCGGTCAGATTTTGAAGGTTGCTTTGGCCATGGGCTATCAAACTGGCGATTGTGTATTTGGTAGATTGACCTGAGGCCAAAGGAAAAGGACCTGCTGACCTCAGGCTTCTTCTGTAATTACAGTCTGAAAATGGTTGCAATTTTAAAACAACCCTTCCACGCTTTGCCTTGTCACCGAATGGTAATTGGCTTTTGAATGGTCAAATATTTTTGTTGCAAGGGCCTTTCCTTCCTGTGTTTTTAATAATTCTTTATACAGAGGAAGGACAAATTTTCTTCTTCCAATATGGGTAAGAAACTTATCCAGAGCAAGATAGGCCGGTAAATACTGATTTTTGATACTAAGGTTAAGCCATTCAAATAGTATTTCATTATTTCCTGATTGGGTGAAATTAAAGTTATCGTCCAATACTGCCATTTGGGTTTTATCTACCGTTTTTGGAAGTGCCCGTAAAAAATGCAACCATTCATGGCTGCTCCACATCTGGGTCTGGCTCTTGTCTATTTTGCCGGTTTGGCCAAATTTTTGGGCTGCATTCCCTGCCGATTGAAACCGGAGAGAAGATGGAATCTGATAACCTGCCGGCAAACCTGGTTGGTAAATCCAGGATGCAACTGCTGCCTTTTCTTCACTTATCTGGTTGATATGTAAAAGATTGGATTTCAGATATTCTACAAAACTTTCCGTAGTCATTGATTGAAATGCATTGTCATCAAAATACTTTTTCACAAAAGCATCCCATTTTTCTCTTCCCACAAGATTCTCAAGGTGATACAGGAAAAGATATCCTTTTTCATAAGCAATATCATTCATGCCATCATCCGGGTCTTTGCCTGTCAGTTTTAGTTTCAAATGGGTTGATTCAGATTTATTGCCAAGGTCTTCCAAAGTTCCTGTCAATTCCTGGTGGCCCAAAACTGCCAGCATATCCGCATAGTTTTTGCCTTCCAGCTCCTCCATTATCCTTCTTTCAAAATAAACAGTAAATCCCTCATTGAGCCAAAAATCATCCCAGGTGGCATTGGTAACCAGATTTCCAGACCAGGAGTGCGCAAGTTCATGGGCTATCAAACTGGTCAATGAACGGTCGCCAGCCAAAATTGTGGGCGTTGCAAAGGTGACACATGGATTTTCCATTCCCCCAAAAGGAAAACTGGGCGGCAAAACCAGGACATCGTATCTGCCCCATCGGTATTGTCCGTATAATTTTTCTGCAGCAGAAACCATTTTGCCCATTTCGCCAAATTCATAGGCCGATTTTTCCAGCATTTCCGGCTCTGCAAAAACTCCGGTTCTATCATCAATTTTCTGGAAAGCAAGGTTCCCGGCAGCAAGTGCCACCAGATAAGCAGGAACTGGTTTTGGCATTTCAAAATGATAACGGCCAGTGGTGGAATCTGCGCTTCGGATTTCAGACGACATAATGGCTTCCAACTCATTTTTGAGATTTACGTTGGCTGACCACGTAAATCGAATTCCAGGACTATCCTGGCAAGGAAACCATGTTCTGCTTAAAATGGCTTGTCCCTGTGTAAACAGGAATGGATGTTTTTTGCCTGCTGTCTGGCTTGGTTCCAGCCACTGAAGGGCATCCGAATTTTGGGTCGTTTTGTAGACAATGATAACTTTTTGTTTTTCAGAATTTGAAATTTTGATTTTCAGTGGTTTACCCATAAATGGCTTTTCTTCCAGAAATTCAAATTCAGTTTTGTTGCCATCTTTTTCAAGGAAAATGTTTGTGATTTCAAGGTTTCTCGTGTCGATATATAGTTCTGTTCCTTTTGATTTATTCCAAACTGAAAGCATAGCAATTCCTTCAATTACTTTTTTTTCAAAATCAATTTTCAGGTCTAAATCCTCGTGGGTTACTACAGCTTCTTCTGGTTTTGCTGCTGAATGCCAGTCTTTTATCATGGTATTTTGGTCTTTTTCTTTTGATTTTTCTTTACAGGAAAATGTAAGGCTAAAAATGGTGAAAATTAGAATCCACTGGATAGGATTTGGTTTCATATTGGTTTTTGAAGAAGCTAATCTATTAATTACAATTTTCTGATTTTTAATCCAGCAATCATAGGATTGGCCGGATTTTTCCGAAATCTATGAAAATTCCTTTTGCATCCTATACCGTCGTCAATACCTCGAAACTTCCTGCAACCAATCCAACAAGGGCATTTTCGGGGTTAAAATTTTATTTCCGCAATTGGAAGTATACAATCCCTGCTTTGTTCTGAATTGAAGGTTAGATTTTATCTTGGTTGGAAACAGAAAAGCAAAGCAATACCTCGCCAAAATTTAACTTCAAAAGTTTTTTATTCAAATCCGGTTTAAATGTAACGAAGGCTTCAGTTTTGGTCAGACCAAAACAGGAATGGTAGAGGTTTTTTCCTCTATTGGCTTGGTTTCGGGAAATTCGGTAAACACAACTACGCCATCGGTATCAATGTGATTGAGAAAACCATTTACCTCCGAATTTACCCAAAGAGGGTCGTAGGCTGTTTTTACTTTCACGTAGTTTCTGGTAAAACCTTCCATCATTCCACCTGTAACTGCGGACTCAAAAAGCACCTGGTCCATTTTTCCTATCTGGGTTTCATAGAAAGACCGTCTTTTCTTTTCACTCAAAATATGCAGCATTTTTGAGCGGTCTGATTTGTGCCCTCCCTGAACTTTACCTTTCATTGTTGAAGCTTCTGTGTTTGCCCTTTCACTATAAGTAAAAACATGCAGATAGCTGATGCCCAGTTCGTTTAAGAATTGATAGGTTTCAAGAAAATGCGCATCCGTTTCTCCTGGAAATCCAACAATGACATCCACACCAATACAGGCATTGGGCATTACTTTTTTAATTTGGTTTACCCTGTCTACATACAATTCTCTTTTGTACCGCCTTTTCATCAGGCCCAAAATTTCATTGCTGCCAGATTGAAGAGGAATATGAAAATGGGGAACAAACCGTTTGCTGGTCGCTACAAAATCTATAATCTCATCCCTGAGCAAATTGGGCTCAATGCTTGAAATTCTAAATCTGGAAATCAAATCAACTTCATCCAAAGCCATCACAAGGTCGAAAAACTTTTCTTTCCGTATGCCATTCTGAATCCCAAAGTCACCGATGTTTACACCTGTCAGGACAATTTCTTTGACCCCGGTTTCTCCGATTTTTATGGCCTCTTTCACCACATTTTCTATGGTGTCACTTCTGCTATTGCCTCTTGCCAACGGAATGGTGCAATAGGTGCATGGATAATCACATCCATCCTGAACCTTCAAAAATGTTCTGGTTCTGTCTGACAATGAATAAGAACTGTGGTAGTCTTTGGTATTTTCGATTTCCCCGGCAATAACTTTAGCCACAGTTTTTGGCCCCAATTTCTGAACATGGTCCACAGCCTCGAACTTTGAATTTGCACCTAAAACAAGGTCAACTCCCGGTATCCCAGCTATTTCCTCAGGTTTCAATTGGGCATAACAGCCAATAATGACAACTCTGGCGGATGGAGAAATTTTCAAACCTTCGGAAACCACTTTCCTGCATTTTTTATCTGCATGGTCAGTCACCGAACAGGTGTTAATTATATACAAGTCCGTGGGTTCACCAAATGTCACCTTTTCAAATCCTTTGGCCTCAAAACTTCTTGATATAGAGGAAGTTTCAGCATAGTTGAGCTTGCAGCCAAGCGTGTAAAAGGCAACTTTTTTCATAGCGGGTTGCAAAGATATTCAAGAATTTAAAAGGATTAACTCAAAAACATCCATTGAACCCAAACAAACTGTACTTTTGTACTCAAATACTGCCATTGAGCAAATTTTTGCAAACTCAAACAGGCCGTGAACAGTTTTAAGGACCTATGCGATTTATTAGCACACTTATTATTTTTTACCTCATCTGGCAGGTAGTTAAGTTTATTTTTAAGATTGCCTTCAGGTATTGGCTAAAGAAAAATGCTGGGAAGACTTTCCAATATTCAGGTGGATTTGGGGGTGGTGGATTCCAGCAACCAAGACCAGAAGGGGATATTAAGGTAGAATCTTTTGGAAATCCTCAAGCCAAACCTCCAGGAAAAACCACAAAAGACCTGGGTGAATATGTTGATTATGAGGAAGTAAAATAATTTTTTTTGCTTTTTTTACAATCAATATCCAATCAAAAATTAAATCAGCAGCTAAAAATTAAGTCAATTAAGAATTCAATTTTCCAATTCGAAAGTCTTTTGCCTTAATTGCATGCTTTAAATCAGAACAAAATATCCGGCCAAACCAATGACCGAAATTCGAAATAACTGGAGCCTTGCAGAAGTTGAGGCGATTTATAATTCTCCTTTTCTTGATCTTGTTTACCGGGCTGCAACAGTGCATCGCCAGTTTCATGATGGGCAGGAAGTTCAGGTTTGTACCCTCCTTTCAGTAAAAACTGGGGGTTGCCCCGAAGATTGTGCCTATTGCCCACAGGCAGCAAGGTATCACACAGATGTGAAGGTTCATAAATTGATGGAAGTAGATGAGGTTCTTTCTGCTGCTTCAGAAGCAAAATCAAAAGGCTCCACAAGGTTTTGCATGGGCGCTGCGTGGCGTGAAGTTAGAGACAACCGCGATTTTGATAAAGTAATCGACATGGTTAAAGGCGTAAATGCCATGGATATGGAAGTTTGCTGCACGCTTGGTATGATTACTGATTCTCAGGCAGAAAGGCTTAAAGAAGCTGGTTTATATGCTTATAACCACAATCTGGATACCAGTGATACTTTTTACAATGAAATCATCAGCACCCGGCAGTTTGATGACAGAATCCATACATTGGAGAATGTTCGGAAATCCGGCATTTCTGTCTGTTCCGGGGGAATCATAGGCATGGGTGAAACCGTGACTGACAGGGTGAAAATGTTGATAACATTGGCCAACATGCCCGGCCATCCGGAGTCTGTTCCTGTAAATGCTTTGGTCCCGGTGGAAGGAACGCCTTTGGAGAAACAACCTAAAGTGCCGGTATGGGATATGGTGAGAATGATAGCTACCGCAAGAATTATGATGCCCAAAGCAATGGTAAGGCTATCTGCAGGAAGAGTAATGATGAGCGATGAGGAGCAAACGCTTTGTTTTATGGCAGGTGCAAACTCAATTTTTAGTGGGGAAAGGTTGCTAACCACACCAAATCCGGGAGTTGACCATGACCAACAGCTGTTTCAAACCCTAAACCTTCGCCCCAGGAAATCCTTTAAGGATTCAGAAGCGTTGGTTGTTGCCTAAGGGAAAATTCTATATCAATAAAATCGTAAACAAAAAAGCCACCTCTTTTTAAAGAGATGGCTTGAAAAAAAGGTAAGGTAGTACTTGAGTCCGGCGGGTATGGGCAGGGCCTATGCCATCCTGGAGGTTTGGAGAACACACTTTCCAAACGTTCTCAAGTATTTCTCTCACACAGATTTATGGATTGATTACCAATAAAGTTGATTGATCAAATCCAATATCTTTGAAACAGTTTCAGAATGATTTTTTACATGAATATCTAACCAACCATCCTCAATCCGGAGTTCCCCTCCATCCTGACTGATATAAATTGTGTTTGCACTATATTTCTTCTTGAATTGGTCTGCTATTTCCAATGTTGACATTTGACCAATGGGGTTGTAGGTGCAAATGATAACATTGGGTTTAAATTTCTTTGCCATCAGTAATGCAGCCTCTCCGCTAGGCGCTATTATTGCTTCTTCATTATAGTTGGATAGAATGCTTTTGAAAACAGAAGCCACCAAATGGTCCTTGTCTTCAACCAATAATATTTTTGGTTTCTTAAGCTTTTCAGACTCCTTAATGACTTCGCTCGAGGAACTAATTCCTGCTTCTTCTATCATTTTGGTAGCCATTGCCCAGAAATCATCCAATTCTTCTTTTTCTACGGCAATTTTCTTTTCTTCTTTTGCAATGATGATTAATCCATCCGGAAATTGGTTTTCATCATATATTGGAAGTACTACACCCTTAAAAGTTGTTCTTGCTTCTAAAAGGCTAAATTGAATGGAACAAGGCTGGCCATTTAATGCTGTCTTTATCGTTGTAGATAAATTGGCTTTTCCTTCCTCAGAATCAAAAAACATAGCAAAATTTTGGTGGATAATCTGACTTTCCTTTTTCATTGTGTTCTTTAACAAATTGTTGTTAAAGCCTGTTATTCTGGAATTTGCATCCACCAGAATTAGATTGAAATGTCTGGCTAGACCCTTTAAATGCGGGCTTTCACCCAAAATTATATCGGCAAGTAATCCCGCTTTCATAGGATTTTCTAAGTTTTGTAAAGATGAAGAATGCTTTTCCGGAAATCCAATGGAGTTTGCTCGATTGGTTTCGATTACAAAAGTGTAGGGAAAAGTATTAAATATTGGTTTGAATGGGAGTTGGAAATATCCTTTGTACCATTTAAAAAAAAATGGACATCGAACTAATTTAATTCGACGTCCATACAACTTAAACTACTCAACCACTTAAAACTGTAACAAAAGTAATACAATAGTTTTTAACTTTAGGTCTATTCGGTTTAAAACATCTCTAAACGGTTTAATAACTAAATTTGCTCGATAAATCACGCAAAAAATGGGTTAAAATTCAGGGGTAATTTACTCTATGCAATGTTATATTTCTGAAATTCCCATTTTTTGGATATCTCAGAAAATATATTTGGCCAAAAATGTATAATCTTGTATCTCTTTATGATGTAGTTATAATTTCATCAAATGTTCATTTTTGTAATCACGATTCTTGTTTCACTTTTAGCCTTTTCCTCCATTTTTTATTTATTTAGAAAATTGGAAGCTAAAAAAAAGGTTTTAGCCAGGGTGAGTCATGAAAATGAACAGATAAAAAGACAAATTATTGAAATTGAGGAATTAAATCAAATCAACTTTGGTGAGAAGAAGTTGTTGGAAAGCGAATTAATTCTAAAAAAGGAGGAGCTAAAGAACCTTTCAAATCAAGGGAATCGATTTAAATCTCTGGTGGAAAAATCAGACGGATTTTTGTTTGAGATGGATTATAAAGGCCAATTCAAATTTGCAAATCCGGCATTGCTTAATAAACTGGGTTACAATGAGGATGAGTTGCTTCTCCTTAATTATACCCAACTGATCTCACCAGAAAATATGGCTGAGATTTCCGGGTTTTATGAAAATCAATACAAAACAAAGTTACGAAGCAGCTATAAAGTTTTAGAAGTCAGTAACCGATTTGGTGAGGCTGTCTCCATAGGTTTGCTTTTAAGAATGGATTTTAGCAAAGAAGGCTTGATTGAACTGGTACAAGGTTTTGCTCATGATCTTTCAATTCAATCCGATGTCGGAAAGGGAAAAATGGTTTTTGCAAAAGGCATCGATTCCTTATTTCAAGCCTTCCATTTGCCCGTTTTTATAGTAAAAAAGAATAAAAATGAAAAGAAGGAAATTGAGCATAATCTGATTTGGGCCAATCAGTCTTTTTTGAATGTTTGCAGACTTGACTGGTATGAAATTCAGGGAATAAGCTTAAAAGGACTTTCATTGAACCTTTATCAATTGGTTATTGAAGGCTCCTCAGATGCCATTTACGTTAATGAATCGAGTAATGAACAAGTCTTTAAAATTGAGCTTGTAAATAAAGATGACCTTATTCTGGTTTTTCTGATTGACATCAGCAAGGAGAAAAAAGAGGAATTGAAAAGAGAATCTGAGCTTATGTTTTTTAAGCAAATTTTTGAAAATTCAAATTTTGACATTGCTGTTTTAAATTCGGAAGAGAAATATGTTTACATCAATCCTTCTGCGGTTAAGGACCCGGCTATAAATGCCTGGCTTATTGGAAAGTCTGATGAAGATTATGCCAAAATGAACCACAAAAATCTAAATAAACTACTCTCACGAAAGTCAAAAATGGATGAAGTAAGGTTGATGGGAGAGCCAGTTCGTTTTGAAGAGTTTAACCTGGATGCCAATCTTGAATTGTCTTATTACATCAGGGAGCTTTCACCCATAATGGATTCTGTTGGGAATTTAAATTATTTTGTTGGAATGGGTGTCAACCTAACTGACAGATACCGAAGAATTGAAGCCCAAATGGAAGTATTGGACAGGTTGACTTTTTTGTGCCAGAAAAGTGAGGCAAGTGTTTCTTATCCTTCAGCGGAGTTGAGTGATTCAACTACTGCTGATATAATTTTAAAACTCGCCAAATCATTCAGGACGATCAAGGTCGAATTACTTAGAAATCAATTTTTTGGAAAGGTTCCTGGTTTTTATTCATATCCAATGACGTTGATTGATTTGAATATAGTACTCCAGGTAAATCTTCCAGTTTGGAAAGGCATCGATTTGAGAATTTCTCTTCCGGATAAAGATGAATCCATACTGATGATTCCAAAGTGTTTACTCACAGAGTTACTGAATGAGATATCTGGATTTGGAAGTACTTTACCCATTAAGGCCTCTGTTTTTGTTGATTCAGGTGAGGTTCAAACGAAGTCACTTTCTCTTGTTCTTGACTTTTCAGGTATCAATTATTTTGAAGGTAGTCAACTACATTACAGTTTATATTTTTTAATTAAGATGTGGCAAAGTGAAGGGTATTTGGCGAATGAGTCAGATGGATTTTTTACTTTTTCTTTTCCACTTATCCCTTTCAATAATTTTTCTCCGGAAAAACTGATTAAACCTATTCTGATTTTAAAGGGAAAAACGGTCCTTCTGGGACCCATCATTGAGAAACATGTTATATGGGTTGAGGAGGAGTTAAAGTTTAACGGGGCAAAAGTTGTAATGGTGCCATCCATTGCAAGCATAAACAGAGTGATGGAAAAAACAGATTTCGACCTT
Source organism: Cytophagaceae bacterium (assembly GCA_027485575.1). Taxonomy (GTDB): domain Bacteria; phylum Bacteroidota; class Bacteroidia; order Cytophagales; family Flexibacteraceae; genus CAMDMI01. Next base: position 14,626 of record JAIXQU010000120.1, on the reverse strand, counting down.
GTAATTTGGTGGGGAAAGAATCTGAAAGAATTAGAACAACTTCCCTTTGAAATCTTTCTGGAAAAAAATGTCAAACTGCTGTTTTTTCAGTCAGATACAAATGATAAAATAAGCAATCAAACACTTAAGTCGTTTGTTGAGCCTAAACCATTTCCAGGCTCAAGTCAGGAATTGATTGAACAGGTATGGTTGTTTTCAAAATCTGGTTCAGAATCCAAACCTGTTTATATTCAGGAAAATGAAATTGACCTGAATTTTGATAAAGTTCTGGAAATCACGGAAGGAGATAAGAAATTTATGGCTAAACTATTTCAAACATATTTTAAAAGTTTGGAAGAATGCCTGCAAAATTTCTCCACCCATATTGAGAAATCTGATGCAGAGGGATTGAAGTTTCTCCTACATAAAATTAGAGCGACAACAAAAACATTTGAAATTCGGTCTCTTGAAAACGTATTGAAAGACTCGATAGAAATGACGGAAAGTGGAAAGAAAATATCCAGGAAAGAAAAAGATTCTTTGGTGAAAAAGGTTTCCCGCATCTGCAAAGAGGTAGCCGCCCAGATTAAAGAGTATTCAAGAAAGGAAAAAATCGGGATTTAGCTTAACAATGAGATAAAAATAGTTATAATGGTTGTAGGGGATAAAATAGCTTTGATTGGTTCTGGCGGTGGGGCAAGGGATATATTATGCCAACTGATTGAGGCCTGGAAGGATATGAAAATTGACTATAAGGGTAGGGTGATTTTTACGGAACCGGATGAGATTTACCAGGAACGAACCTTAATGAATTGTAAAGTTGTTCCTCAATCTCAACTTGATTTTGAAAAATTCCATATCATTTTAGCGATAGGAAATTCAAAAACGAGGGCAGATGCTTTGCAGACTTTGCCCAAAAATGCCTTGTTCGGTACCATTATTCATCCTTCATGCATTATTTCTGAATGGGTTGAAATTGGACAAGGATCTGTGATTTCTGCCGGGTCTGTAATCACTTGCAACATTCAGATTGGAAACCATGCACAGGTCAACTATGGTTCAACCATCGGACATGATTTTCAAGCGGGTGATTTTTTTTCAACCGGCCCGGGAGCCAATATAAATGGAAATTGTACTGTTGGGAAACGTGTTTATATTGGTTCTAATGCTGCCGTGCGGCAAGGGGTGACTATTGCAGACGATGTTACCATCGGAATGGGGGCCGTGGTCTTAAATTCTATTCAACAATCCGGAATTTATGCAGGAATTCCGGCAGTGAAAATTGATTAAAACGCTGATTTTAATATCTCTTCAGTTTTTAACCCAGATTAAGCAATAGGATTTTTTTAAAGCTTTTAAAACTACTTTTTGGGCGTTGAACGTTTCAAAATTATTCCGGAACTGGCATTTCTTGAAGAGGAGAGGGTTACAGAATATCTTTTGTCTCCGGTAAAAATGGTAACCTCGGCTGTATTCGGAGGCATGCGGCCTTCATTTTCTGCATGCAGAATAAACGAGGAACCCTCCGAACCAAAAGAAACCGGCAGGAAAAGGCGAAGAGGATGCTTTGTGACCTGAATGTTTTTGCCAATCCATTCTCTATCATAATAGAGCGAGACCCTGTCCCCATCTTCTTCCTGATCGTCCTTCAATTCCATAAAAACTGTATCACTTTCTATTTTTATCTCTTTGATATAAGTAACAGGTCTTCCTCCCAGTTCTTTGATTAAAACGTTTTGCTTTAGGTATTTAAGCTCAAAATTAAATTCATTTTGATTGGGTTCAGCTATAAACTGAAGCACATTTCTATTTAATGTCCAGGTGCCTTTTCGGTTACATTTATAAGCCACAGGTTTCATTGAAGCTGGAAAAATCCATGCCCTGGAATAATTTTTGAAGTTTCCGGGATGTGTCCAGTCAAATTGCTTGCCGTAAGGGTTTTTGGCTTGAGATGCGTCAAAAGGAACTATCAGGGTGTCACCATTCCTTTTTATCACTTTGGACCAGTTAAATGCGGATAAGATATTTTCTCCCCCTGGTGGGTAATAGGATATTTTGCCTTTGTTTACCACATCTATAGAGTCTTTAATGGGTCTTGGGAATTCGTATAAATACCCCAGCGTGTCGCTTTCTGACTTCCAAAAGGCATCACTTTCAAAAGAGGTTTTTTTGCTGGTTTCCAGTTCATAACCTGTAAGCCCATCGTCATTGATAAATTTGACTCTTTGGTGGTAGTCAAGTTTGCCAAAAACTTCTTTTACCTGTTTAATCATATCAAGGGCTGTAACCTTTGCTGGAGGTGCATTGCCGGGTTTTTTGGGTTGACCTGATAGCAAATCAGGAATGGCAAAAACGATAAGTAGAGCAATTACACGCATAGAATATTAGAGGACTTGAAGAGGCAAATATGTGAAAGAATTGGCATGAATTCAGTTATCTAAAGATTTTGGATTTTCTATTAACCGGATTTGTCGTCAGGACTTCGTTATGAGAGGCTGAGAGGTAAAAAATCAGCATCTTTTACTCAAAATATGTTGCAGCGCTCCGGATAAAAAAGAAAAGGTGACGAAGTTTCTGATTTGAAGCAGTTTAGCATCGGAATACCTGCCCGGCGGCAGATGGGGAATTCCTGGTCACCTTTATCGGGTCACGTCTTAGCGTGATTCGTTCCATTCATAGGCATCTGGCTTACATAACCAACTTATTATCAGAAAGAAACAGGATTAATTTTGTGGATTATTCCAAAAATGTTTGAATTGGCCGGAGGCCAAAAATTAACCGGAACGTGGCTCAACCACGCTCCATTTGAGAGCGGGTTTAAGAGAGTCTTTTCTCCAAAGCAAATTTGCTGTCATTTTTGGTGTAATGGGTTAAAGTACATTTCTTTACACCATAAATAAAAAAAAAAATCACCATGCGAATCTTTCTTCTTACCTCAACTTTTTCGGCTTTACTGATGTTTTCGGCCAATGCCCAAAGCATCGAGCGGATCCAGTTTTCGGGTCTGGCTTCAGACAACAACAATTTCCAACCGGTGGCGGGTTCGCCTTTTGGAAGTTATATGAGTGGCGGCGCCGGTTCGCTGACGGTAGCTTCCGAATATGGCAAAAGTACCTACGCACCTTTGCAGGTAAAAACAATGGACCGTCCAACGGTGGATGTATCGGTATATCCTAATCCAAGTTCGGATGAGGTTTTTATTGACTGGAAATCGGGCGACCCAGCCGGACAATTTCTGGTTTTACTCGATGCCAATGGAAAGGAGGTGAGAAAAGAGCAGGTAAAATCCAGCCATGTGCGCCTGATGCTAAAAGATGTAGCAGCCGGTATGTACACACTTCAAATCATCAAGGGCCTTGAGAAACTGGGCACCTACAAAATCATAAAATCAAAATAAATTCAATTCAAAAAATCAATCAATTTTAGTCATATGAAATCCATTTACCTTCTTTTATTATTATCCATTCTAAGCACCGCAGTACTGGCGCAAAGCAACATACCGCAAGTGGTGAGCTTTTCGGCAGTGGTACGCGATGCCAACAACCAGCCTTTGGTGAACACCCCGGTGAGCATACGGCTTACCTTTAAAAAAGGCGGGCAAAGCGGCCCTTTGGTATATTGTGCTTTGCACCAGGATGTATCCAATGCCAATGGTTTTATCAGTTTGCAGTTAAATCGAAATGTGTTGGGGATCGGCTGCAACGGCGCACCGAGTACCACTTTTGAAACCATTCCCTGGAAAGAAGGCGGCTTCTGGATGGAAGTAGAATACCAAACGGTACCGAACACACCCTTTACCAGTCTGGGCCAACTGGAACTGGCCAGCAGTTTCTATGCCTTTGCGGCGGGGAGCGCCGAAGAGTTAAAAGGAGTAAATCTGCAAGGCGCACAGAACGGTTATGTATTGGCTTACAACCAAAGCACCGGCAAATGGGAGCCAACTCCAGCCACAGCGGGACCTCAGGGACCAATTGGCCCGACAGGCCCGCAAGGACCTCAAGGCACACAAGGAGTTGCCGGCCCGGCTGGTTCTGCCGGCGCAGCAGGTGCAACCGGCCCTTCTGGCGCCGATGGCAAAATCAGTTTGGTAAAAACAAGTACGGAAGCCGCTGGCGCAAATTGCACCACAGGAGGCACAAAGATTGAAACAGGCATAGATGCCAATGGCAACAGCATTCTGGAAACCTCAGAGATCAATACAAGTCTGACCCGATACATCTGCAACGGAGCAGCAGGCCAAACCGGAGCAACAGGTCCATCCGGCCCGGGCTTTGCCAATGGCACAACAACCAACCAGATGATGTACTGGAACGGCACCGCATGGACGACGCTGAACCCGGGTAGTAACGGTCAAATACTTACTCTTTGTAATGGCGTACTAACCTGGACTACAGGTGGTATTTGCCCTTCTTCCAATCCAGTGGATGTAGATGGCAACACCTACACCACGGTAACGATTGGCACACAGGTATGGATGAAAGAAAACTTAAAAGTAAGTAAATACCGCAACGGTGATCCGATACCAACGAATCTGAGCGATACTGAATGGCAGAACACAACTACAGGCGCATATGCCATTTACAACAACGATGCCGCCAACAATACGACCTATGGTAAGTTGTACAACTGGTATGCGGTTGCAGACAGCAGAAACCTATGCCCTGTTGGCTGGCATGTACCCACTGATGGGGAGTGGAAGACGCTTGAAATTTCCTTGGGCATGAGTACTACGGAAGCGGATTTGGCAGGAAGCAGAGGCGAGGCCCAGAACGTGGCTGGCAAGCTTAAAAGTACCTCAACCCTTTGGAATGCTCCCAACGCCGGAGCAACGAACGAGAGCGGTTTTTCAGGCCTTCCTGGCGGCAATCGTTACGGCAATGGACCTTACAACGGCATTGGCAACGAAGGCCTCTGGTGGTCCTCCACGGAGTTCTTTCCGACAATCCCAAACCCCTGGATGCGGCTTCTGGTATCCTACAATGCCAGTTCAGGTCGGGCCAACTACGGTGTGCGAGATGGCCTTAGTGTTCGCTGCCTCAGGGATTAAAAAGACTCTTTGTCTCTTTGACTCTTTGATTCCATTACCGCGAAGCGGTCGATTTATTTTCAGAAAGCAATCTACGCATGGGTAAGTGTCCTTAAGGTTTTTACCCCGCCTGGGTCTTCACGAATCAATCCTACTTTTGATTTATATAAAGTCCAAAAAGAATTTACAATTTCTATTTTTAGTTGGACCTCATTCCAGTTTCTCCAGTGGAGAAATGACTAAGGCAAATTGTAAATTCAAATTAGACTTTATATATATTACTGAACCCATACAGCTGGTTTTATTCTGGAACCTGGGTTTAGCTGGCTGAGGGACATGAGTGGAAATCCTTTTGTTTAGGAACGAAACAAAAGATTGGAATGGTTGGCCCGACCTGAGGCACGAAGGGCAGCCCCAAATTCTTATCTTTGCTCTTATACAGTCACTTTTTCTTGCTTCTTCCCCACCAATCCCATCAAAACTCTTTCGGGTGTCATCGGTGTGGCATACTCCATTTCAGCATCCGGCCGGTATGCTTTGATGGCATTTCTAAGGGCAAAATAAGTCCCGATTCCGTACATGAGTGGCGGTTCTCCCACAGCTTTTGATTTCAGAATGGCCATATTGTCCTTCTCTGTTTTCAGAAATTTGATGTCAATTTCTTTTGGAACGGAATAGATATCAGGCACTTTATAGGTGGAAAGTGCATTGGAACGCAAGCGGCCATTTTCATCATACACGATTTCTTCAAGTGTCATCCAACCGATGCCCTGCACAAGGCCGCCTTCTATTTGTCCGCGGTCAATGGCTGTGTTCATACTGGTCCCAAAATCATGCACAATTTTCACAGAATTAACCAGATAGGTACCTCTAAGGCAGTCGACCGTTACTTCTGTAATCGCCGTTCCAAACACATGGTAGGCAAAAGGATGACCCTTTTCAATTTTGGCATCGTAGTGCAAACCGGGAGGTGCATAATGCCCATGTTCAGAAAGGGCAATGCGTTTCAAATATCCATCCTGAATGAGCTGAGACCAATTGTATCCAACTGGACTTCCTTTAATCAGAACTTCTTCATTGTCAATGGAAACCTCCGTTTCGGAAACAGAAAATTTCTCTGCAGTGATGGTTTTGAGTCTGTCTAAAATGGCATTGCATGCGATTTCAACTGCCTTTCCGTTTAAGTCAGCCGTAGCCGATGCAGCAGAAGGAGAAGTATTGGCTATTCGAAAAGTATTGGTTGTATGAATTTTAACCCGGTTGGGATGGATTGAAAAAATCTGAGTTGCCACCTGAAGCATCTTCGTATTGACGCCCTGGCCCATTTCTACTGCGCCAGTACTCACCCCAACAGAACCATCAGTATATACATGAACGAGGGCACGAGCCTGATTCATAGGCGTTTTCGTAAAAGAAATGCCAAAGCAAATGGGCATAAAAGACATGCCTTTTTTGAAAAGGACATTTTCAGCGTTGAAAGCTTTTATTTCCTTTTCGATTTTTTCGGGTTCGAAAATCTGGTTTGCAACCACCCAACATTCCTTTGCTTCGCTTTCCGCTATTTGCCCAAATGGAAATTCATCACCGGTTTTTATCAGATTTCTGGATTGAATTTCCCAGGCAGGCACGCCAATCGTTTCTGCAGCTTTGTGAATTGCCGCCTCTATGACAAACATGCCTTGCGGGCCACCAAAACCACGGAAAGCAGTATTAGGAGGCAAATTTGTGCGGCAGGAATACGCAGTCGCTTTTACGTTTGGAACAAAATAACTGTTGGTACTGTGAAACAAAGTCCGCTCCAATACCGCAGGTGAAAGGTCTGCCGCAGCACCCGCATTTTGGTGATAGGTGGATTCGTAGGCAATGATATTGAGGTCCTTATCCAGACCGATTTTAAAATCTGAGGAATACGGATTTCTCTTGCCTGTCATCCGCATATCTTCCATCCGGTCCAGACTGTATTTTACTGGTCGTTTCAGATGGTAAGTTGCCAACGCACACAAAATGGCCCACATGGAAGCCTGGTCTTCTTTTCCGCCAAATCCGCCGCCCAATCGGGTAACATCCACCTCCAGCATGTGCATGGGAATTCCGAGGCAGATGGCTGCATGCCTTTGCACAGCAGTTGGGCCTTGCGTAGAGGAAATTATCCGAATAGACCCGTTTTCAAGGGGAAAAGTATAAGCGCCCTGGGTTTCAATATATAAGTGTTCCTGTCCATTAGTATCTGCCGTACCCTCCACAATATGAGCGCATTGGCTCCAGGCTGCATCCACATCCCCAATCTTAAAGGTGCGTGGAGGAACTATCAATTCGCCTTTTTCTCTGGCAACCCGGGGATCTGTAATGATGGGTAATGGCTCAATGTCAATCTTAATTTTTTTCATGGCCATTTTGGCCTCTTCCACACTTTCTGCTACGACCAAAGCAACCGGCATGCCCTGAAAATGCACATGATGTTCAGCCAGAAGCGGCTCATCTGGCACAATTCCGCCAATTTGATTTTCGCCGGGCACATCCTTGTAAGTGAAAATCCGAGCTACGCCTGGCATTTTTTCTGCCTCGCTTAGGTCAAGATTCAGAATTTTTCCATGGGCATGGGGCGAACCAAAAGCTGCAGCAAAAAGCGTCCCGGCCACCAAAGGAACATCATCCAGATAAATGGATTCACCCCTGAGATGCGAATTTGAATCAATATTTTTCATAGAGATAAATTCATTAATTGTTTCACATCCAGCTCTTTAAACATTACCGAAAAATGTGCTTTTACAAGTTGGTGCAACAATGTCCTTTTGTAAGTTTCGGTCCCTCTGACATCGCTGATGGGTGAGATTTCGGTTTGAATCAATTCTAAAAGTTCTTCTAAAAGTTCAATGGAAACCGTTTTTCCAGACAGAAAAGCGGAGCTCTTTGGAAGGAAAAGTGGCACAGGTCCAACGCCTCCGGCAGATAATCCCGCATTGAGAATTTTGTTTTCTTCAAGTTCTACAAATAAAGCCGAATTGACCGAGGCAATGTCCAGATGCGTCCGCTTACAAACTTTTTCAAAATTTATTTTAGACTGTTCATCAGGAAGTTTGAAAGAGATTTTCTCCACAATTTCTTCTGGCAACCGGTCCAGATTTTTATAGCCCAGGTATAAACTACGTAAAGGAACCATCCTTTTTTCATTTCCATTCTTCAGATGAATTTTTGCATCCAAAGCCAGAAAGAAAATACTTAAATCGCCAATAGGAGAAGCATTGATGATATTGCCTGCAATGGTTGCAATGTTGCGGATTGGTTCCGAGGAAACCAGTTTTCCTATTTGTTTTAAATTAGGAAAATATGCCTGAAAAACAGGCGATTCCAACATGTCTGTAACCGTAGAAGCCGCACCTATTTCACAAATATCTCCTTTTTGAACAATGCCTTTTAAGTCTGATTGGTCAAATAAAAAGTCAATGTCTTCATGGTGCATGGTTTCATGTTGCTGCACATATAAATCCGTTCCTCCACCCAAAAATTTTGGTTTTGCTGTTTTTGGTTGTAAGGCTCCATTCAGATTTTGCTTTAAGGCAAGTAATCGGGCTGGAATTTCTGTAAGGTATTGCGGCAAATAATTTTTTCTGATGGCAAAATCAATAGGCGATTCATTTCCTCTGTTTTCCAGCGACTTACAAACAGTTCCAGCTGCTTTTTCAATGGATTTATATCCGGTACAACGACAAATGTTTCCTGAAATGGCAGCCAGAACATTTTCTTCAGTTGGTTCCTGTTCGGTCAGGCAAAAACCTGAAAGAGAAACCACAAAGCCTGGTGTACAAAATCCGCACTGGGTTGCCGATTCGTCCTTCATGGCTTGTTGGGCAAGGTTTAATTCCGCCATGTTCAAGCCTTCAATAGAAATTACATGCTTGCCGTGCACATTGCCAAGTGCTGTAAGACAAGATGTTGCAGATTGATAATGCAGGTTTTTATTTTTGAAATCGCCGACTAAAACAGAGCAGGCACCGCAATCACCTTCCCGGCAACCAATTTTGGTACCCATTTGGTGTTGGTGATACCGAATAAAATCCAGGAGCAATGTTCCGGGCGGAAGTGCTGTCTGAATTTCTTTTTTATTGAGGATGAATCGAATCAAAATCAGGTTATTTGATGCGCCTAAAATTGACAAATCAGATTCATGATTCCAATAGAAAGTAAAACCGTTAATAACAAACTGTATATCAGGCTAATTGCCCTTTGGATTTTAATTGAAGCTTTCCTTGGTGGCATCATTCACGTCTTAAAATTACCAGTTTCCGGACTTTTTGTTGGCGGCTCTGCCATGATTTGCATAATTTTAATCGCACATCATTTTCCAGCAAAAGGTTCAGTTATTAAGGCAATGATCCTGGTTGCCATTTTTAAAATGATGCTAAGTCCCCATAGTCCGGCACCGGCTTATCTGGCCGTATTCTTTCAAGGTGTTTTGGGAGAGTTTTTACTGAAAAGGAAATCAGTTTTTGCTTTGGCAAGTATCTTGTTTGGAATTATTACAATGCTGGAGTCAGCAACGCAAAGGATTCTGGTTTTGGTTTTTTTGTATGGCGCTGAGTTTTGGGAAGCTGTGGATGTTTGGTTGGTAAAAACCACTGGAATAGAACAATTTAGCCAGTTTTCTATTGTATTGGCTGCCGGATATCTGGCCATGCATTTTTTGGTTGGGGCATTCCTGGGTTGGTGTGGCTGGAGGCTTTCCAAAATAAGTTTTCAAGAACAAAATGGAGTAATGAAGATAAATACACAAGGAATTTCAATGAAAGAACCTCTTTCTCCAAAGATTGGGAAAAGACAAAAAAAGGTCAGGCTTGGCATTTTCGTGCTTTGGGTTTTTGCGGTTTTCTTTTTTGTTCAGGCCTTGCTGCAACCTGAAAAAGCTTTTCTGCCAGCAAATAAAATTTTCGAGTTGATTTTAAGGTTTTTTATAATTCTAAGTACCTGGTTTTTAATTATTCAGCCTGTTTTAACAAGGATAATCCGGCAATGGCTAAAAGGAAAAAAAGGTGAACTGGCCGGTCAAATTGCCGATATTCACTCCATAATTCCGGAGGTTAAGTTTTTGGTGGTAGAATCATGGAAAAGGTCTGGTGCCAGGCTTTCAAACCTGAAACTGTTTCTGAAAATACTGCTTTTTAACCTGTTTCATGCGGACAATGAATAGGATAGTTGTACTTTCAGACGAGATCAACTCTGGAAAAACTACTGCAATTTTGAAATGGAAAGAGCAGGTTTCGAACGTGTTTGGAGTTTTAAGTCCTAAAGACATCGGAGGTAGAATTTTTGAGGATGCAAAAACAGGTGAAAAATGGCCAATGGAAGCCAGGGAACAAGAGTCTGCTTTTGAGGTCGGTAGATATAAATTTAGCAGGCTTGCTTTTGAAAAAGCAATTGATTCAATTTCAAAAGGATTGAACCAATCAGGTTTACGTTTTGTTGTTTTTGATGAAATTGGACCATTAGAAATGAGAAACTCCGGCTTTCATTCCATTCTCTCTGAGTCACTTGCAATTATTCTCAAGGACCCGGAATTGCAATTGTTGGTGGTGGTTAGAAAGTCCATGCTAATAGAATTTATTGATAAATATCAAATATCTGATTGTAAAGTGATAAGTGTTATTGATTTTTTAAGAGGCCTGCCACCACATCAAATAAATATATCTTAAATTCTTTTTCAACAATTTCACACAATTATCCGTTCTTTGTATTGTGAACAAATTATTCACCAAATAAACATTCTAATTTTTTTACTTAATCTTCATTTCTAAGTGGTTATTATTCTTTTCTTTGTCATCCACTGGTATTTATCGCTCTTTTCTCAAACCTTTTTCCTGCACAGATATGCCGCTCACGGTATGTTCGTCATGAACAAATTCTGGGAAAAATTCTTTTTTGCATTCACTTACATCACTCAAGGTTCATCCTACTTAAGTCCAAGGGCTTACGCAGTTTTACACAGAATGCACCATGCATATTCTGACACCGAAAAGGATCCGCACACGCCACATCATGCTTCAAACGTTTTTACTATGATGTGGAAAACCAAAGATATCTACAATAACATTCTGAATTACAGGGAGGAAGCTGAAAAGCGATTCACTGCCAATTTGCCGGATTGGAAATTCATTGAAAATTTGGGTGACAATTGGATGAGCCGATTGGGCTGGGGAACTTTTTATGTTTTAATATATGTATGGCTTGTTCCAGCTGATATGTGGTATCTTTATTTGCTGCTTCCAATTCACTTTTTGATGGGACCAGTTCATGGTGCAATTGTAAACTGGAGCGGTCACATGTACGGTTACCAGAACTTTGACAACAACGATAAAAGTAGAAATTCTCTTGCCATGGACTTTTTGATGATGGGAGAATTGTACCAAAACAACCACCACAAATTACCAAACCGGATTAATTTTGGTGTTAAATGGTTTGAGTTCGACCCGACCTATCCGGTAATTAAGTTATTGGACCTTGTTGGCATAATAAAAATCAAACCAGTTAAGGCATAAAATGCTTTTCGTTGAGAGTTTTGTCAAAACTATTCGATTCATTTTATGAATGTTATGATAAAACCAAAAGAAAAGAAAAAGAAAATGGCTGTAAAAATTTGGAGAAAGAAATAGTATCTCTACTTTTGCGGCCCGATTGCGGATGTGGCGAAATTGGTAGACGCACTAGACTTAGGATCTAGCGCTGCGAGGCATGGGGGTTCGAGTCCCTTCATCCGCACAAATCAGGAAAAGCCCCATTTTAAAAATGGGGCTTTTTAATTTAATTAAATCGAAAAAATAAGAATCGTGGAAATTCAATTCGAACTTAAGGAAAACTCTTCAGCGCTTTTGACAGTAAATGTCGAACCTGCTGATTATCAAAGTGATTATCAATCCAAAATAAAGGAATATGCCAAAAAGGTTCAGATGAAGGGTTTTAGACCTGGAAAAGTTCCCCCTGCTTTGGTAGAAAGAATGTATGGGCCTTCTTTGAAAGGTGATGCAATTAATGCGGTTATCAACAAATCAGTAGATAGCTACATCAAGGAAAATAAAATTGATGTTTTAGGTGATTTGATAGCAGAAAATTTTGTTCCCTCTGAAGAGGATCAGAATGAAAGTAGTACAATGAAATTTGCATTCCATGTGGCAATAAGGCCGGAGATAAAATATCCTGCTGTGGAAAGCATCTCCCTGACATATCCTGAGATTGAAGTTGATGAGGCTAAAATCACTGATTTTATTTCTGATCTTCAGAAAAGATATGGACCAATGACCAAAGGGGAAGCCATTAAGGAAGGGGATTTAATCAAAGGTTTCTTAAAATCTGCGGATGGATCTTTTGAGCAACCCGAATCCTCATTTCCATTTTCAAAAATTAAAACGGGTTACCAATCTCAATTTATTGGAAAAAAAGTTGGTGAAATAGTTGAGTTTCCGATTGAAGAGGCTTTTGATGCTGAAGAGATAAAATATGTGACGGGAAACTTTGGAAAAAATGCAATAGACAAAGATTTTTCCGGTCTTTATACCCTTGAGATAATGGAAATAAGTACTCAGGAGCCAGCGGAGCTTAATCAGGAATTTTTTGATAAAGTAGTTGGCAAAGACCAGGCGCATAGTGAAGCAGAACTTCGGGAAAAGGTTAAAGAAATGTTTAGAGACACCTATGAGCAGGAATCTGAGTCATTTTATCAGCTTTCACTTGAGAAGCATATATTTGATAATACCAATATGGTATTGGCAGAAGATGTTGTTCAAAAGGTCATTTCCGGCAGAGTTAAAGGCAAAATGAGTGAACAAGAGGTGATTGACTTTATTCCAAGGTATATCAATTCAATGAAGATGAGTTTGATTAAAAACCAGATCGCTTCTGACAATCAAATTCAACTTTCTGAGCAGGATTTAATTGACGCCGCCAAGAAAAAAATAGGAAGAGATTTTCAGCAAATGGGTTATGGCAAATTGGGAGACGAGTTTCTTGACCAATATGCTGTTTCCTTCCTTAACGAAAAGGACAAGAACAATAGAGATAATATGGCCGAACAATCTTTATCTGCCAAAATCGCTGCATTGGTTCTTGAAAAGGGAAAAATTGTCAGAAAAGCAATTCCGATTGAAGAATTTAATAAATTGGTTGAAGAATTGAATTAGTCTTGCAGTTACAAAACCAATATTTCGGAAAATGAATCTTCAAAATGAATTTAGAAAATACGCTGTTCACCATCAGGGAATTAGCGGTCATACAATAGATGATTACATGAGCCACATCGGAGATATTTCCAGACCTGTGGTTGAAAACACAACACAATATATTATTGAGGAAAGACCAGTAAGGTTTGCCCAGATTGATGTGTTTTCAAGGTTAATCATGGATAGGATTATATTTTTTGGAACTCCGGTAGATGACCAGATTGCAAATATTGTAATTGCTCAAATGTTGTTTTTGCAATCTGCTGATCCCAAAAAAGACATAATGATGTATATTAACTCTCCTGGAGGTTCTGTTTATGCAGGGATGGGAATATATGATACAATGCAGTTTATTTCTCCGGAGGTTTCCACGATTTGTACTTCTCTTGCAGCATCTATGGGCGCTGTTTTGTTGGCCGGAGGCGCAAAAGGGAAAAGGTCAGCCCTTCCCCATGCCAGAGTTATGATTCACCAACCTTCCGGAGGTGCTCAGGGAAAATCGACTGATATTGAAATCACTGCCAAAGAAATTGTAAAACTCAGGGAAGAACTTTATGAAATCCTTGCCAGTCATACGGGTCAAACCAAAGAACAAATTGAAACTGATTCTGAACGCGATAAATGGTTCAAGGCATCTGAAGCCAAAGATTATGGTTTGATTGATGAAGTTTTAAGCAAGGTATAATTTTTTATATCCCGGAACTCCTCCAAAATAATGATACTTTTGCAGTCACGCCTCGAGCGTGACTGTTTTTTTATATTTAGAATAAAAACCTAACCACTCTTCACTTGGCAAAAACTATTAGTTGCTCTTTTTGTGGCCGGAATAAAAAGGATGTAATCCTTATGGTTTCAGGACCGGATGTTCATATCTGCAATTTTTGCATAGAGAAAGCATATGAAATTCTTGAAGATGAGATAAATACTCAGGAAAAAAAGCCACTATCCAGCAATTCTGGTGGTCTTCATCTGATTAAGCCGGTAGACATGAAAAGGCATTTGGATGAGTATGTAATTGGTCAGGATGATGCGAAGAAAATTCTTTCAGTTGCGGTTTATAACCATTACAAAAGGCTTGAACAAGGTAAGATCAAAGAGGATGAAGTCCAGATTGAAAAATCGAATATCATCATGGTCGGTGAAACAGGGACAGGTAAAACTTATCTTGCAAAAACGCTGGCCAAAAAGTTAAATGTTCCTTTTTGTATCGCTGACGCAACTGTCATTACCGAAGCTGGTTATGTTGGAGAAGATGTTGAAACTATTTTAACCAGACTTCTTCAGGCTGCGGATTATGATGTTAAAGCTGCCGAAAGAGGTATCGTTTACATTGATGAAATCGATAAAATTGCCAGAAAAGGTGATAATGCCTCTATCACAAGAGATGTGAGCGGCGAAGGAGTTCAACAGGCAATGC
>JAIXQU010000057.1 GCA_027485575.1 Cytophagaceae bacterium | reverse complement strand
ATTTCTTCTAAAATTTCACTTACTTGCTGCTGTGTAAATCTCATGGTATATGCTTTTAAAATTTGTCGATTCGAAAATCGTAAACTTTTGAGCTTTACACACTTTTTTGAACAGTATCTTGAAAATGCTCCTGAAGCGCTCGCAGTCCTACGATTTGGCTTCCTGATTAAAAAATATCCTTAAAATACACCTCTTGCTTTTGTTTGTTTTTTAATGTGCATATCAATAGATTTTCATCCCGATTAAATCGGATGCTGAGATGAAAAAAAAACGGAATGGTACTTAGGAGAATTTTCATGAATTTTAATAAGATCTTAGACCTGGAAAATTTGGTTTCATCCACTGGTGTTCCCAATAGTTAGCCGAACTTCCGAATGTGAAATTTCTTCTAAAAGTTTGATTTGCTTTTATGGGAGGTCATAGACCTTAATCAAAAAGTTATCCCGAAATTCAGATAATCATTTTGGTTTGAACCAAATTGTATCAGAACGGACTATTTGACTTTTATAGTAATTAGAATTTTGTGATTTTACTTCTGAAACAGGTAGATCAACTGTTAAAAACATACATAGTGAATCTTCTCCTGTTTTAAAAGTTTCTGGAAGCATGTAGGTTTTTTCCTCCCAAACTCTTAAATCAGCTGGAATTAGAAATTTAAATGAATCCCCAGGCTCCAAGGGTATTGAAACGCATTTTTTCATAATATCAAATTTATTGTCAAATTGGAGATATACAGTATTAAAAAAATTTCTTGAACTAGCTTTGTCATAATAGACTTTTGAATGTTTATCCAGAATTATAGGATTGTCAAATCCCTTTCCAAGTTTAGATGGACCTGGTTCACCTTTAAAATATAACCTTCCGGTTTTGCTTTTAATGGAAAAACTAACAAAAGTTTCAGACAAATCATCCAAATAATCAAATCTATAATAAGGAAATACATCTTTAAAATAAATAGTTTTATCAGAGTTATTGGTTAGAGTTCCAATAAATATTTTTTCCTTTTCCAAATAAGTAAGATAAAGAACTAAAAAAAAAGGAGATAATAAAATCGATTTCATAGTCATATTTTTTTTAATGTCTTAAATTTCGAAAGTTAGACTTCATCCAAAGGTGCTCCCAAGTTTCAGAATCTGTGCCAAACCTTTGAATCGTTCTTCTATTTAACTTGTAAGGATCATTAAATATGAATGTCTTGTAATGAACATGTCCATACTCATGAACAATACCCTTAAGATATGTTCCTCTTGTATATTTACTAGTAGTAGGTCTAAACCTTATATTAAATCTATCCTTATAAGCCTGTTGTTTTTCAACATAAAATAAATCATCAGGGCCAAGTGTTTCCACATCATTCTTGGTGAAATCTGCAAAATTATTTTTATGCCCTTCATCATAAAAATCATGAAGTTTTTGAACATCAGAATCACTGCTTATTAAACTTTCGATATCTTGTTTACCTGCAATGGCTTCCTTCGCAGTATTGGCATTTTCACTTGCCAATATTGAATTTACACTTTTGTTTGCTCTATAAATTAGACGTCTTGATTGCCATTCCCTTCCTGCCCCATGTCTATAGGACATTGCAAATCCCATCCCAGCCCCCATAGCTCCCCCTACTCCCATTCCAACCAACATGCTTTTGCCAATATTATCAAATGGATCATTTCCTTGGGCTAAATTAGAAACAACGCCTGAAGCTAACCCCATAAATGCTCCAGTAACCATTCCCGATGCAGCACCTTGAAGGGCCATTCCTAAATGGTGACCTGTTCCTAAAAATGCATTTTTAAACATCATGCTAGAACCATAGCCTGCTGCAGAACCAACTATTGCGAGGCCTACACTTAGACCAAATTGCTCCCATCGTGTTTTATTTGACATGCCATGTGTATTGTAAACACTCTGGGTACCAGCTAGAGCGGCAGATATCGCTATTGCTCCCAAAATATTTACTCCAGGTATAAATGAAAGACCAATCCCCACAGCCATAAAGCTTACATTTACAATAATCTTCTCATTCTTAGCCAACCACTTATCTAGTTTAGAACCTTTAAATACACCATTTTCATAAGCAAATTTACCAACCCCCCATAAACCGCCTGTTCCTATTGTTAATGGTATATCCCACCAATTCCATTTTCTCCCATCCAAATCCACATAGTTTACCCCATTGTTCCCACAAAATATATAAGGACTGTCATCCTGGTAAACAGGGTCATGCGTAGTCCACCTTCCAATCTGCACATCATACATCCTCGCTCCATAGTCATACCACTGCAAGGCTTCATCTTCATAGAGTTCTTTGCCTGTAAAAAAGTAGGCGTATTCAGGATTGCCTAGGGTAGTGAGTCCAGCCAATGGCAAACCGAAAGGATTGTAGTGTCCTTCCTGTATAATTTTAGGTCTGCGCACCAGACCTGTGATGTCATCAAAAAATACCTCCCGCAGGCTTTCATTAGCGACAAAGAATTGCACAAAGCCATCTTCTGCTGCCACCATTTGTAGAAAAAGCCGTTGGTAGCTGTCGTTTGCTTCATCGGTAATGGGCATGATACCCTGACTTTCAAAAACAGAATCGGTATCGTATTTTATCCATTTCAGATAGGCCCTTGGTATGGTGAGGTCGGTTTGGGTTTGGTTTATGCCCATGGCTGCCAGGGTGGTACCCAATAGTACCAGTTGCTGGTATGCAGGATTGGGCTGGCCATTTTCTAAGGTGGCTGAGTAAATAGAATTGGCCAGACTGCCCAGCAAAAATCCGGCAAGGCCTTGTTGCCATGTTGCATTTCCATTGGGTATGGTTGTTTCGTTGTAGTGGGCAAATGCCTCCATGGCCACCGTGTCTCCTTTATCTACTTTTACCCACTTCATTGGGCCAAGGGGTTTGCCATTCAGCGGGTTTAGATTTGAGAGATAGCTTCCTGTGCGGCTTTCGGTGGCGTTCAGTTCCCGGGTTTCGGCTACAAATTCAAATTCCTGCTCTTCTTTTGCAGCATTGATTTGTTCCATCCCTGCCTCATATTCACCCTTGGTATAGCTTTGCTGAAAGGCAATCCGCAAATTTCCCTGGTGGTCGTAGATGTGGTATTGGTGTTGCCATTCCTGTGCATTTCCACTCCCATCGTCCCCCAGCATATAGACAGCTTTGCCCACTTCTGTATTCATGAAAAATGTTCGGGGTGGAACAATTTGAATATTGGTTTCATCTCCGAGCCGATATTGAAAACTTGAAGCATAATAGGTACTGACTTTTTCCTCCTGCTCGTTGGCCATAAGTGAGGGAGCTGTATAAACATATTCAAGTTTTCGGCCATCGGCCGCATATTTTGTGGTGATTGTGGAGCCAGATTGAAATTCAATGGTTTCCGGCAAGTCCAGTAAATTGTAGGTAATGTTGGTTATTCCTTTGCCATTGTCGGTGAGCAATCTACCTGCATCGCCATAGGTATACCCCGCATTAGCCGCAAAATCTCTTCTGAATCCTTTTTCAGTCACTGGCTGGTAAGCAGAACTGGTTGCTTCTTCTGTCACCATGATTAATTTGTTCGTTCCATGGCCATTGAGTTGTTCATATTCATAACCCAAATCATCTATTACAGCCTTGCTTTTGGGTGCTGTTTTACTCACTGGTCCATTTTGTTGAAGCTTTAGAAGATTTCCATTTTCATCATATTCAGCTTTTTCAAATTTATAAAGGTTTGATTCTGTTCCACCCCAACTTGACCCTAATGTATTTGCCTTAGCAAAATATTCGGCGGTTTCTATTCTATTAAAATCATCATACTTATACGAAAAGGCTCTGCCCGTTTTATCGCTAAGGCTTTTCCATTGCTGGCCTGTGATGGTGCCGTCGAATCTGGCTGGCGTTGTAGAGGCAAATGCAGATCCAGAATTGGCTATGTCTTCCCTCACCAGTCTCATTCCAAAAATATCGGCATCAGGAGCCAAACTGACTATAGATCCTGGGTCTGGCCCTATTATATCCGGATTGTTTATGTGGGTTAATCTTCCTCTTATATCATAGGTATAGTCAACATGCTGGAGGTTGTCGCAGAGGTGTTTTGTTTTTACCTTTCCAAAAATATCATAATCATAAGCAACCAATTGGGTCTCTTCGCCTCCATTGATAATCATGGAAATGGAGTTTATCTGGTGCTTATCCGTGTAGTTATAGTTTTTTATGGTAGCGGTTGTACCTGGAAAAAACTGGTTGAAATTCTGATTTTTGTGGGTACTAAATGTGCGAACAACTTTGCCATAGACATTTTCATATTGGGTGTAGACCCAGTCTTCATCACCCTTACCATCTACACCAAACCGATTGTCAGAACCAGTGGCAATGAGTCTTTCTTTCTCATCATACACCATTAAATCAAGCAGCCATTCACCTGGCGCTTCTGAACCTAGCACCCTTACTTTGTGGCCTGTCTGCAAACTTTGCAGGTCTGCACATAAATTGGGTTTATCACCCAATACAGAGGTGTTCCAATCAAAATCTGTGGCAGATGTCGGGTCAAAAGCAGCAACGGTATAGTCGTTTCCTCTTTTAAAATCATAACCATCGTAGTAGTCAACTGTTAAAAGGGTGTAGCTATTGGCTGCCAACACAGGAAAGGCCTGGTTGGTATATCCCTGAAAATCTGCCATGGCATTGTCTGGTTTTTCAAACCAAATGGTGGCCAGGTCTGCTTCGGCTTGTAATTGTTGTCTTGTTTTGGTGGTGGTACCAAAAAATATTTCGCCTGTCAGCACCTGCCTGCCTATACGGTCATATTTTACAAAACTCCATCGGTTGCCCTCACCAAGTCTTTGGCTTTCGTCCTGGCTCATGACTGGGCGGTTGAGTATGTCGTAAACTGTTTCTACTTTGCCGCCTCCTGGTTTGTGTTCTTCTATAAGGCGGCCTTTGTCATCATAAAAATATCTGGTGCAAAGGGCATTGACCAGTGGCCCACATGGTAAATCAGGGGCCAATTGAATGATGCCTCCAGAATGAACAATGCTTGCATGAGTTCCAAACAACTTGCTCACATTTGGCGGGATTTTCATTCTGAGTCTGCCAAATGGATCATATACATAATAGGTAGTTAAAGGTACCAGAGATGAAGCTGGTCTTAAGGGCATTATTCGGGTAGCCACAGTCTGTCCCAATTGGTTGGTAAATGAAAATGTTTTTTGCCCATCTTCTGAGATACTTTCAGAAACCATCAATTCCTGGTCCCAATAGGTTTGATGGTTGGGGTTGTCATTATCTGTCATGGCTTTTTCATTCCATCCTAAAGGGTAACCCCACAAAAAGCGATAAATCGGCTTTGAAGAAAACTCTGAATGTTTGTATAAGTAACTTTCTTGTTTGCTAAACTTGTCAATACCAGTTGTAGTATTCTTCCATGCCGCACCCGGACCATAACTTTTGATTACTTTAGAAATATCTTTAGAATCATCGAATACAACATTTGAAAAAGGCTTATTGTCGTGGGCTACCTCAGGGTGGGTTTGGTAAAAACTGGATTGATTGGCAGCAGCGTTTTGGTCCAAAACACCTCTTCCTTGCTGGTTTGCAGAAGCATATGGAAGATAGTCGTTAAGTTGTCTTCCCCAAACATTTTCATAAACAAAATGCTTGATTATATCTTCTCCATTTTTTCCTGCTGCAATTTCTTTGGACTGGATTGGCCTACCTATTGCATCTTCAAAGGTAATATTTTCAATAAAATCAATGCCAATTCGGGAAGGATCAAGAACATCGCTATGTGGAATTCCATTTTTTAAAATCTTAATTGAAATAGAATTTTGCTTTCCAATATCTGCTGTTGTAGGATAAATTGTTGGTGAAACTTTTGTAGTGCACCCTCTCGCAGTAAGGTTGGACCCAATAACTCGGACTGGTTCAGCGTCACCAAATTGGAGCCTGTAACCATAATGAATGGTTTCCCAAACATTATTCTTTAATTTTTGCCATAAAAATTTAGCATCACTTCCCTCTACTTTTATCACATAGGCTTTGTCAAATGGAATGTCAGATTTAAAAACCTGAAAATCAAAAGTTCTATCAGACCGGATTGACAAAGTACTTTTTAACGGAACTGAATGGGAGAATGCCGGGCAATTAAATTTACTATTAACAGTATATGTAAATGTTTCACATTCATTTAAAGAAAAACTATCCTCAAAGCCACCGGTAATTGGCACTGTTGTAATTACGGGATTCAAATAAGGAACATCGGAAGTTTCAAATTGATAGTCGTTCATAACCACACTTATTTTCTTTTGAAAACTGGTAGGGTCCCCAATTTCAACCAACTCTGGTTCTACAGGTTTACCAACATTAAATGTCTCTTCAATATAGTAATTGCTATCAGATAAAAAAAGCCTCAAAACTGAAGGATTAGAACCCGTCCTCTCGATTTTGATGAATGGTATATTTATATAATATTGAGTGTAGTTTGAGCCGTTTACATTTAACAAAATCTTGTCAAGGATGGCAGTGCCATCATTAATGGTGTTTTGGCCTTGGAAATTTACATCCGTCCAGAAACCTTGATAGTTAATGACAGTTCCAGAGGGCTGGCTGGTTACACTAAACTCATCTGGAATGTCTCTGTCATTTAAATCACCGGGATCGTAGGGAATAAGTCTTTGGGCATTAGTCTTCCAAAAAACAGATATAATATAATTGCTTTTTAAAGAGCCGTCATCCTCAAAATAAGTTTCGGGAGAAGGTACAATTTGCTTAAGGTTTTTGCATTCAAAACTAAATGGGCAATGTGAAAATAATTGAGAAGACCCACCTGAAATTGAAATTTCAGGTGGGTCGTAAGACTGACAAATCCCTTTTAAAAAAAAGCTGAAAATAAAAAATAATAAAAAGATTCGTTTCATTTCGCTTGATTAATGATTTGAATATCTCGTAAATTACCGAATTGGTCAAAGTTTTGAACCCTATCCAAAGATACTTTTGTCTCAATTTTTTTTCCCTTCGCATCAATTTGCGAGCTACTGCTTGTTCTAAGGTCAAAAATTGTATTCTTCATTAATGCAGATTTTGGGAACAGTCTGCAATCGTCCACTAATACTCCAGTCCAATCAGGATGGTTTGGATCAGATGGGGTCATTTTAAGCGATTGTACAAAAACCCGAATAAAAATCTTTTCATTTACACTTAATAAATCAGTAGCCTGAGAAACCGGAATAATGATTTCATATTTTTTCCATTCTCCTGTGGCTTGTTCATTTTTAATGGTGTATGTGGCAGATATTGAACTAAAGGACCCTTCTTTGTGGAAATAGCCTCCCAAAGCAAATGGTGCAATTTTATTTGGATCAGGCGTCTTTATCCAAACTTCGAATTTATAATCCTTAAGATCATTTTTAAAAATTTCAAGGGAAAGAGTTGGCCCAAAGGAATTGTTAAGCAAAATAGAGTTTCCTCCACTATGTGCTTCGTTTGCCTTTATTTGACATCGTGGAATGCTGTTGCCGTCTGAAGGGGTATAGACCGTCCAACCATTTTCTTCCTGAGAATTTGTAATCGGCATTTCAAACGAAGAAAAACTGCATTCAGTTGATTTTGCCATGGCAACTTCTGCTATAACTTCAGTTTTATTGTAGCCAAGTATTTGACCAGAAGGTTCGGTGTAGAAATAGGTTCCATTGGCCTTTTTAATCATTTGACAAGTTGTTAAGGGCCTTCCATGCAAATCAATTTCTAAAACATCACTTATTTTTTCATATCCAGGGTCAAATTGAAAACCAGATATAGGATTCCATTCCAAAGGTTGAAAACCAACAGGATACATATTGGATTGATTCTTTTTTATGAAAGAATTTATTGGATATGAATATACATGCCTTGACCCTATTTTAGGTAAGGTCAAATCACCCCAAGCATAAGGGATTGAAAGCTGAATGCCTGTTAAGGTCCAATCCGTTTCCAAATCCTTTTTTAAATATGAATATGTTTCAAAGGGACCTTCTTCCTGAACCCCATTACAAAGATAGGACAATGCAAAAGTTTCCCTGTTTATATTAAGGCCGTTGCCATAGAATAAAGAATTGTTAAACACGGAGTTTTCTAAATAATTTCTTTCACTTATATCCAGGAAATCTGATGGGTATCTAAAGCAAACCATGGTTTCCATAAAAAGCTTTTCTGCGGAACCATTTATCCCAAAAGTTTTGTTAACAATTTGGATGGGCTTTCCATGTCTTCTTAAATTACCTTGGTCTGAAATCAGGGTTTTTTCCTCCACTATTTTTAAACCAAATCCATTTCCGGGATATTTTCTTTCATAGTTAATTGTGGTTGAATTGGTCAAGACATTTGTACCAAAAATGTCATTGATCTCTCCAAAAACAAAAACACTTCTGCTATTCATTGTCCTGCCAGTACCAGGATATTCTTCCTTAAAATATTGCTCTTTGGCCACGATTTTATATTGGTCATATCTGTTTAATAAGTACCCATAAACATATCCGTGAAAATTTAAAAGGCTTCTTATGAAAATACCTTTTAGTTCAGATACCTGTTGAAATTGATAAATGTTATCAATTTTCTGGAGTAAAAAATTATCTGCAGCGAATGTATTAATACTTAAAAGGTCACCTCCTTGCTTATTGGTTTTTATTCTTCGGGTAAGGTTACTTCGAAATTTGTACCTATTAAAATTTATTATCTCTTCTGGAAAATGCGGAAATGAAGCTGTTGAGATTCCGAAGGAACCGTCAAACAATTGTGAATTGCCAGAAATCGATGTCAACTTTGGCACTGGATCATTTACATAATTGTAGTTATATTTATCCAACCAATATTGATTCTGAAAATTACCATTTGTGTTCCCTGTTGGAATTTGTAGCCTTAGTCCAGAACATAAATTGGTTGATGGATATGTTTCAAACTCAGGCTCACTAAATGTGAAAATAGAATATGACTGGTCTTCCTTAATTTCCTTTACATAGGTATACACTACTGAACGCCCAGCCTCGTCTTCCAATTGAAAAATCGGGGTACTTTGAATTAACTCATAGTTTACCGTAATTGGTACTGCACTATACCATTCAAAATCATCATAGGGACTGCCAAGAATAACTAAGCCCAATTGGCTCTTTTTTGAGTAACCAAATTTATAGTCATTAGACAATGTGTCTTTATTTATTTGTGGATAAACGGCAAAACCACCCTTAAAAATCAAGTTTGAATTGGGGTTATTGTGTCCATATTTAAATTCCCTGACTTTCTCTGAACTTCCACTTACTGCCAGATTTTTAATTTTGGAAACCCTTAACCCTCCTGCAAAGCCCCATGACCAAAAATATGTCAGAATATTTTCGCAGGCCAGATTTTGCTCATAATCAATGGTTGTAATCGATTTTTCAATTGAAATAATTCTCTTTATCATTCCAAGCCTTCCAAATTCAAGATTTGGTTTCCCTCTTTCGTTTCTTTGGTTTTCTGTTAAATTAAAAAAATCGCCAATTGCCTGACCATTAAAATAACCCCAATGATCCAACCTGTTTTCGTCTGACCTAGGGAAGCCCTGATTGATGTTGGTGCTTGTTCCATTGAAATACTCAAATTTTATCGGTCCTTTGGAATTATGAAATCGGTCAAAAAATTCTAATTTGTCAAGTAAACTTCTCGAAACTGTATTGTTTGAACGAGTAACCGTATAATCTAATTCCACATATCCAGCTAATAAGCCCAAATTAAAAAATTGGATTCCTTCAAGTAAAATATTTGGCCCTTGCAAGTTGTTTGTTGTATAAGGTGAGTATTTAAAAATGACCCTTGTATTACCAGTTGAAATTGATTGTAAATTTGGGGAACTATACTGATTTATTATTTCATATTCAGTAGTTATATCTTTTGGAATTTTTCCGACGAACCAATCTTCAGTTTTTGATGTTGGAATTGGCTGAACAAAAACGGGATTTTTCATTCTATTGGAAGAATGGGATCTAATATCAACCTGGCAATCAAAATAACTATATAAAATGTTTGGTTTTCCAGGAACCTCAATTTTTTCTAAAAGCCATGCAGTTGGTAAATTGTCATTCTTTACAGTATTATCACTATAACCTACTAAAAGGTCACGTAATGGATTTAGGTATACATTAAATAGGTTTTTAAACATATCAAGCCCTGACCTATATGACTTAACTTTGCTACTAGTTTCAAATGGTTTGGTAAAAAAATATTTACTCCCATCGAGTGCTTTTACCTGAAAGCTTTTTATTTTTTTTATTATTGGTACAGTTGTTCCGCCTCCGGGCGGGGTGAATGAGATGGTTTCATAATCAGGAATAATTTCCAAATTAAAAGCTCCTATTTTTATCAATTGCGGGGGAGCAAAACCACCTGACCCTTTTAAATAAAAAGAGCAATTTATTCCAGGTGCATTTACTGAAAATATATCTACTTCTGTATCATAAAGTCCATTTGCCATTCTTTCCAGATAACGGTCTTCTTGTGGCTCCCAGGCCTGCCCATTATCAAGGCGATGGTAAGGCTGCAATGGGTTGAAATTTGCAATTCGGTCAAAGTTTACATATATATTGGAGTTAACCCCAGGCAAATCTGGATCAACATCATTGGGAGTTTGTTTTAAAATTTCATCTGGAATACCTCTTACCTGTCTGGTAATTGCACCTCCACAATTTAAATTCCAGCCCAATCCTAAAACACTTGATGGAGTTGAAGGCTTAAACCCACCAGAAGAATAAGAAAGACTTACATCAGTAAAAATATCTCCCGCATTTCCTAAAGGGATATTGAGTTGTATTTTACCTGTAAAATGGTCCACGTTAATTCCAACTTGTCCCTGACCACTACCCGAACCTTTTGAATTGGTCGCAGGCGCATTATAATCGTGATTGGCAATGGTTCCTATATTTTGGCAAAAGCCATTGCTATAAAGGAAAAAGACAGTAAGTAATAAGCAAAAAATTGCTTGGTAAGAAATAATAAACCTTTTCATCAAATACACCAGGATTTAGAATGGGCAAAACAAATAAATAAATTATTCAACCTGCCAACAATTTATTTTTTAGTAACTCTGTAAAAAAAGATTTTCTACACTTATAGGTTTGAATTTGAATGATTTTATTAAAGCTTTATAGTTTGATAACCAAAAGTTAAAATTTCAGTGTAATAAAAAAACCAAATGATTTCCCTATTCTACAAGACAAATACCTTTCCTTAGACCGGTTAATCGCTATCATTATAATTTTTATTACATAACTAAAAGGACCGATTCAGCCAATTACCCCAAAAAAAATTGGGTTACTCCAATCCAAAAAATGGAAGGAATAACCCAATATTGTTTTTGCGAGGTGGTCTTAGTGAATTAAGAGCCTTGTTTTAGGCTGGTAGTTCTCCTTTACGTGTTGTGGCGCCGGCAATGATGGCGTTGTTTTCTGTAATTTCAGCCTGCAAAAGGTTGATTTGCCTTTGCTCCTGAATTTGCAGCTCACCCTCACTTTTGTTGGCATCGAATCTAAGCCTTGTCACCCGACCGGTAGCCTCTGCCAGATAGGCTGTTACCCTTTCCCTTTCAGGGTCAGTGGCAGAAAGTCGGGCAAGTTTTTGGCTCAGATCATTTTCTTTGCCAATTGCCCTGTTTAAAATTTCTTGCTTTTGACCCCGGTTTCCGGCGTTTTCCTGTTGTTCCCGGAGTAGTTTGGCTATTTCCAGCCCTGCGCCATCCTTTGACCATTGTGCTTCCTGAATGATTGAATCCAGAACCGACTGGGATTGTATTCCAGCAAAATTGTAAGTACTCATAAGTTAAGTTTTTAAAAAATTAAAAATAGTTTAGACAAATTTAAAAAAGATTCGAGAAAACAAAAAAATATTACTAGCGTCCGACAAAACTAAAGAGTAAACATTTCTAATTCATGGTAAAATGCAAAAAGCGGCAGATTTTAATTTGCCGCTTTTTTTGATGACTTTGCTTCGACCAAGATAACTAAGACATCTCATGCAAGAAAGTAAAAAAATCAAAGCTGGGCAACCTATCATTTGCCAACTTCTATCTCT
>JAIXQU010000189.1 GCA_027485575.1 Cytophagaceae bacterium | reverse complement strand
GTGGAGATGACAAATACAACATGAACTTATCTCAGAAAAGGGCTGAATCCTCCAAAAAATATATGGTTTCTAAAAGCATAAAACCTGAAAGAATTTCTTCAAAGGGTTATGGAGAATCAAAACCATTGATTATGGATGCTGCTACTGAAGAAGATTTCCAGAAGAATCGTCGAACAGAATTTAAGGTAACCAAGGTTACTGGAATGAAATAGGATAATATATCAAAAAAAAAGTCCCGGGAAATCGGGACTTTTTTTTTGATATCAGAATAGATTCCGATATTTCGGATAATCTAACCTGGTCCATTTTTGATATTAAAACTTAACTTTCTTTTTCCATTATTAGCAATCTTAAGTCTATGCATGAATTCTAATGCACAGACCGCTCAGGATGGCTTTGGAAAAAACAGGATCCAATATTATAGCCTGGATTGGAAGTTCATAAGCAGCAACAGCATCGACTTGTACTTTTATACAGGTGGTGAAAAGTTATCCAAAACAGCCATTGAAATAGCTGAAAATGAATTCAGAAAGGTTTCAGACTTATTCGGATTTACGCCTTTTAGTAAAATAAAAATCTTTCTTTACCTGTCCTCCAATGACAGATTGATGAGCAATCTTGGATTGGGTGAAAACTCAAATTTAACAGGTGGGAAAACCAATTTCACCAAATCTACCATTGAAGCGGCCTATGAAGGCAGCCTGATCAACCTAAAAAAACAAATTTCAGCAGGTATATCTCAAATTTTAATTCGGGACATGCTCTTTGGTGGTTCGTTTAAAGATGCAGTTCAGAATTCCTATCTATTAACTTTACCAGACTGGTTTGTTGGCGGTGCCATAAAATACTCTTCCGAAGGCTGGAGTAGCGACATGGATGACTTCTTAAAGGAAATTGGTAATACAAAAAGAATGAGACAACCTGCCAACTATGTGGGTAAAGAATCTTATTTAATTGGCCAATCGATTTGGAATTTTATTGCTGAAAGGTACGGTCGATCGAGTATTGGCAATATCTTAAATCTTACCCGAATCATCAGAAACGAAGAAAATGCAATTTCAGGAACATTGGGTATGCCCTTCCCTACCTTTCTCAAAGAATGGAAGAAGTTCTATCAGATTCAATATCAAACCCAAAGCTCCTTTTTAAATGAGCCATCTAAATCAAAAAGGATAGGAAATAACTACCTAAAAAAGAATTACAACCAACTTTCTATCAGCCATGATGGCGATTACCTTGCCTATTCACAAAGCTGGAAAGGAAAATTTCAGGTTGTGGCCTATAATCTGATTACAAAAAAATCACATGTTATTTTCAGAGGAGGTTCCAAGGCAAAACATCAAAATTTTGAAGGGGAGTTTCCTGTATTAAACTTTGGTTCTAAAAACGAAATCTGGATTGCCTACCCATCAAAAGGAAAATGGAAAGGCATATGCAAATCTGTTAGAGGAAACACCCTTAATAGAATTGAGATTTTCAAGGACTTCCATGAGATTTATGGCTTGTCTATTTCTCCAGACTCAAAAAAAATGGTTTTTTCTGCCAGTAAAAATGGCTTTTCAGATATTTTCCTATTGAACATTGATTCAGAAAAACTGAAAACCCTGAGTGATGATTTTTATGATGATCTGGACCCAGTATTTTCGATAACCGGCGATTCTATTTTATTTTCTTCCAACCGCCCAATAAGCGATTCATTGCCGATAGAAAAAACCTTACCTGATTTTAAAAGAAAGAATTCTTTGTTTTATCAGACTATAAATCAACCTTTTAAGCCCACATTGTTTTCGTCTAATACCGGTAATATTATAAAACCACATTTCGATAAAAACGGAAAATTATTTTGCTTAACCGATGAATCCGGGGTTTATAATATTTCATCAATGAATCCAAAAGGTCAGGCAGATTCCAAAGGTCAGACCTTAACTTCCAGTAAATTTTCCATCCTTGATTATGCCTACCATCCAGAAACAAATAGGTTGGTTTTTAATACTTTAAGCCAATTAAAGCCAAGGTTGTTTTATGAAAATAATTTTGACCCTTCACCTTTAACCCTGCCTGAATTTAAAAAAAAACAAGAAATACCCGATACCCTTCTTAAAGCCATTTCAAAAGCAAAAACACTCTTTTCAGATTCAAATATCATCGACATCCGGAATTATGTCTTTGACGATGAAAAACCGGAGAATCAAGGGCTTCTTCCAATAAAACCCCAAAGAAAAAAAATGGAAAGGGCCAAGCTTAAAAAGGAATCCAAGCTGCTCAATGTAGAAATTACCGGACCATTTAACTACCAGCCTACGGCCACGGCAAACTACCTTACTACGGGTCTGGTGGTCAATCCGATCCCAAGTTGGGGCCTTGGGGCACTTGTTGATTTTTCAATGCATGATATTTTTGAAAATCATCGGTTCAATGGAGGAATGACTTATTTTTTCAGTGATATGGAAATCAGAAATAACAATGCATTTCTTGAGTATCAATATTTAAAAAAACGGGTTGACTTTAAGGTCAAAGCTGAAAGGATGAGTATTCAAAACTCAGGTATAAATCAACTTGCCAGGTGGCGTGATGTTTTAACTGGTGTAACGGCTTCAGCAAGCTATCCCTTTTCCAACGCATTAAGGATTGAGGCCTCACCCTATTTTCAAACTACCCGCAGGTCTATCTTTAATCAAAACGCTGCTCTTTTCGGGGGTCCGGACCAAAGCGTTTTCTATTGGGGCTTAAAGGGTGAATTGGTCTTCGACAACACAACTGTGGAAGGTTTAAACATGATAACAGGTACCAGATTAAAGATTCGCTCTCAATATCAGGCGGCAAATCGATATTCAAAGAAAGGATTTGGTGAGATATTTATGGATTTCAGAACCTATCAGCCCATACATAAAGAGATTATTCTGGCTTTCAGGACCTCCTATGGGCATTTTTTTGGACCAGGTTCGAAGAAATTTATGTTAGGTGGAATGGACAACTGGCTCTTCCGGTCTTATGAAGTTTCAAAAGAAAAAGACGATCCTCTCCGCGGATTAAACCAAAACAACCCAATTTTAGCATCCGATGAAGCACTATCAGATTGGTTGTTCAATCGATTTGCAACCAATTTACGTGGGTTCAAATACAATAGCATTTATGGAAGCAGTTTCTTACTGTTTAATGGAGAGTTAAGGGTTCCAATTGTGCGATACATATACAAAGGGCCAATCAACTCAAATTTCTGGAGAAACCTTCAACTGACGACTTTCACGGATATTGGATCTGCATGGACAGGCGTTGGACCATTTAATTCCGACAATAGCCTAAACACAAAAGTCGTTAACGAAGGGAATTTTTCTATTAAGGTAAAATCCTATGAAAACCCATTTTTAATTGGTTATGGATTTGGGGCCAGAACCTTGGTATTAGGGTATTATCTGAAATTTGATGTTGCCTGGGGAAGACAAAATGGCTTTACCAATGACCCGAGGTACTACTTCACTTTCGGGTATGATTTCTAAGAGAGTATCTTACTCTGGTTTGGTCTTTTCCTTATAAAGAATGGCATAAATCTCTACCAGAAAACCAACCATTATAAATGATGGTCCGATGGTTAGTCCCAAACTTCCAAAACCGTATTCGGCAGTCTCCATTGTCATAATGATAAAGCCAATTAAAATGAGGGCTATTCCTGCCAGCATAATGGTATAGTTGCCCTTACCAAACATTAGATTTTTATTCTCTGCCATGGTGCAAATAAAGGGCAATTTTGAAAAAGAATTAAATAATCTTTTCCTGCTTCAACCAAAACTATTGAATTAATGTGGTTTAACCTTGTTGAAAATTGTGTTGACAGTTTTGATTTTATAATCTTGCAGGTTGTTACAAATGAAAGATTTTAAACTAAGTGAAAAGGAAATAGTCTATTTAGACAATCACCTTTTGATTATCAACAAACCTGCGGGCGTTCTTGCTCAAATGGACAAAGCGGGGAACCGATCTCTTGAAGATGCTGCCAAAGACTGGTTAAAACAAAAGTTTCAAAAGCCCGGAAATGTATTTGCAACTACAACCCATCGGTTGGACCAACCGGTTTCTGGTTTGGTAATTGTAGCGAGGACATCAAAGGCACTGGTCCGGATGAATCAAATATTTGCAGAAAGAAAAATACAGAAAATCTATCTCGCCATAGTAACAGGTAATCCAGAAGAAGAAAAACACCTTAGACATTGGATAAAAAAGAATCAGGAGACAAACAAAGTGTGGACCTATACCTATGAAAGAGGTGACGCCAAACAAGCGGATTTAAAGTATTGGCACATCGCCAAGGAGGGCGACATCTCACTTTTGATGGTTAGGCTATTTACAGGACGACATCATCAAATCAGGGCACAACTTTCACTTGAAGGATTGCCTATTGTGGGAGACTTGAAATATGGAAGCAAATCACCTTTGGCCACGAGCCCTTTGCTTTATTCTTATGCAGCCAGATTTGAACATCCTGTAACCAGGGAAATAATTACGATCAATGCCCCATTTCCAAAAATTGAAGCCTGGCCGGCATTCTCTGAACCCGTTGAAGAAATGGTTGAAAAAGCATTTTCCTCCACTTTTGAGCTTTAATCCATTTCTTTAATCACTGAAAAACTAAAATTAAAAGGGTCAATAACTTCGTAGACTTCGTTTATCCAGTTTTTGTTGGTTGCTAAAAATGAAATCCAACTTTCAGTCCTTTCCTGAAGATTTCCATTTGGGAATAACTTCCCTATCAAACCATTAATTTGATTAATTAAAACTTCATTTTTCTGTTCTGTCGCCTTAATAATTCTTTTCTCCAAGCCGTCGACGGATTTTTCCATTCTTGCCAATTCGCCTCTTACAAGCGGCTCAAGGGTCGCATCAATTTTTTGGGCAACAAGTATAAGATCGCTGTAAACTCGCTCAAGAAGAGGCCTTTCCCACTCCATAGGCAATATGTTTTTCTTAATATCTTTTATCTCTAAAAATATATCAGAGGTTTGAAGTCCTATTTTTTCCATTTTTTTGGATTGGGCCAATGGAATATAAAGTCCTGAATATCTTGGAAACAGGATGGGAAAAGGAACATTCTTATATTCAAATACCTTTTTCAATTGCAACCAATATGAAATTTCAGCCGGCCCACCAACAAAAGCAACATCTGGCAATAAGACCTGAGAATATAAAGGTCGCAAAGCCACATTTGGGCTCAATTTTTCCGGAGATTCTTTAAAGAACTTTATTGCCTCAGATTTCTCCCAAATAAACTGTTCGTCAATGGTTTGTATCTTTCCATCAGACTCTTCAAGCCGAATTCTCCGGTCTTTTTCAAGGTAAAAAAGATTTATTTTCCTTGGATTAATTTGGGGTTTATATCCTAATTTTAAAAGGGAATCAGAGTTCTCAGCCACTTTTGTTTCAACCCAAGGATTTGATAATTCTTCTAACTGGCTGTCTGAGAATGAGCCCTTTAATTCCATATCGTCACCATCAATCGTAAGCAAACCCATGGAACCAAATACAGACTGAATCCATAACCTGGTGGCTTCGGTAAGATTCTCTCCCTTGGTATAAACCGCTTCCATCCATTCTGGAAAATCCTTTATCTTCTTTAGCTGATCACTAATCCCTTCCGTTTGCATTTTTCCAACGGCACCTTGTTGGGGAATTGAAACTTCAATCTTATTGGAGAAAAAAGAAAATGATGAAATTTCTTCCAGGTCGTGGTCTTCGGTAGCCATCCAATGGATGGGAACAAATTGATAATCAGTAAATTGTTTGGAAAGTGATTCGGCAAGCTTTATGACGGAAAGTATCTTATAGGCCACATAAACCGGGCCTCCAGCAATATTTAACTGATGCCCACATGAAACTGAAAATGTATTTTCCTTTTTTAAAAGCTCCAGATTTTCGGATTGCTTTGGACTAAGTCCGATTTTCCCATATTGGGCAGAAAGTCTTTTTACCAGAATTTGTCTTTGGTTCAGTCCGTAGCTATTCTTTTTTAATTCTATCTGATTTTTAATGGACTCCATATTTGGAAAACCAGAAACAAAGGATGCCAATTTTGGATCTGAGTTTATATAGTCTAAAAATAAAGGTGAGAAGACTTTAAGGTCTTCAAATTTTCGGTTGATAGTCTGTGTTGCCATTTTTGTACTAAAGGCTAAATCTGAATTTTGAATTGTATGGGCATTGAAAACGGGTCTCAATTCCTTACTTATTACAATTTTTGAATCAATTCGCTCAACACCCAGAAATATTAAAATTGAAAGGAGGATTAGTAGCTTGATTCAAATTGTTAATTTGCGTCCGGAAAATTATTCCTGCCTGTGGCTAAAAAAAAATCTATTCTATCAAATAAAATCCTTTTTGCTTTTGCACTGATAATTGTTGGCTGCAAAGGACAAAAAGAAAATAATAAAAAGGACGCCTTTAAGTTTAGTTCGACCACTGATTATTATAACGCAGAAAGATTTGAATCTAAGCCAAAAAGCCGCTTAAGGTATTTATATGCTTACAATATGAAAAAGGTGCTTTATGGCAATCAGTGTGTGAACGATATTACCAGAAAATTTGGCTTTGAATATATCCCTGCATTTGATTCGGCCGATGAAGCCAGAAATGATCTTCAAATCTGGACACATAACTTTTTCACTTCAATTGGAATAACCTTTCGGAAAGGCCTGTTTTGGAAAAGAAAAGTCAAAAAGAGAATAAAATACTGCGCAGAAAGTTCCGGTGATTTTAATGGCTAAGAAATTTACCAAAAAAAAAGCCATACAAGAAGTATGGCTTTGATATTTTTCGTAATTAAATAATTCCTAGTGACCAGCAGGAGCAGCAGCAGCAGCGGCAGTATCAACAGCAGCAGCAGCAGTATCAACAGCAGCAGCAGCAGTATCCATTACTGTAGCTTCAGTAGTGGTCTCTACAGCAGTTGAATCTACAGTTTCTTCAACTTTTTTCTCGCCACCGCAAGAGTAAAGAGACAATGTACCAGCAACCATTAACAACGCGAATAACTTTTTCATTTTTATTTTTTTAATTGATTCTTTAAAAATTTTGGACACAAAAGTATGTCGTGTTTCGAAATTCGCAAAAAAACTGTTACTTTTTTCTGAAAAATATATTTAAAGGTACTCCTTCGAGGTCAAAATGTTCCCTCATTTTGTTCTCTAAATACCTCTGATAAGGCTCTTTTATGTATTGCGGTAAATTGCAAAAAAATGCGAATGAAGGGGTGTAGGTGGGTAATTGCATGATAAATTTGATGCTGATGGTCTTCCCTTTACTACTGGGCGGAGCAAGCTTTTCAATCTCAGGCAATATTTTTTCATTTAATTCAGAAGTTGGGATTTTTCGGGTCCGATTTTCGAAAACATGGATGGCTTTTTCGATTGCCTGGAAAACTCTTTGCTTTTCGTGAACCGAAACAAACAAGATTGGCGTGTAGTCAATTGGGGCCAATCGCTTCCTGATATCATCCTCAAATTTCTTGGCTGTATTGCTATCTTTTTCTACAGCATCCCATTTGTTAACCAAAATAACAATTCCTTTTCTCTTTTTTTCGGCCAAAGCAATAATGGCCACATCCTGCGACTCCAGCCCTCGGGTGGCGTCCAGCATTACAATACATACATCAGAGTTTTCAAGCGACTGCAGGGACCGCAAAACGGAATAAAACTCAATCTGGTGGTCCTTCAATTTTGTTTTTCTACGAATGCCCGCGGTGTCAGTTAAAATAAACTCTTTTCCGTAAGCATTATAATGGGTATCGATGGAGTCTCTTGTTGTCCCCGCAACATCTGTGACAATGTTCCTTCGTTCTCCTAAAAGTAGGTTAATAAAACTTGATTTACCCACATTTGGCCTTCCTAAAACAGAAATTCTCGGAATA
Organism: Cytophagaceae bacterium; assembly: GCA_027485575.1. GTDB lineage: Bacteria > Bacteroidota > Bacteroidia > Cytophagales > Flexibacteraceae > CAMDMI01. Next base: position 22,988 of record JAIXQU010000189.1, on the reverse strand, counting down.
CCTTCATAGGGATCCTCAACACCTGGATCTTCAAAATGGCTGACTACCGCATCGAGCAGGTCACCCGTTCCATTCCCGGTTTGGGAAGAAATCGGGAACAATTCGCCAAAACCCATCCCGTAGAATTCTCCGGCAAGGTGGGCTTTATCATGCGTATCTGCCTTGTTAACAGCGATATAAATGGGTTTCTTGGTCCGTCTCAGAATGTTTCCAAAGTCTTCATCGAAGCCGGTAAGACCATCATTAACGTCTACCATAAAAATCAGGACATCACATTCCTGTATCGCCATTTCAACCTGGTCTCTGATGGCTTGTTCAAAGACATCTTCGGAGCCTACAACGTAGCCACCGGTGTCAATTACAGTAAAAAATTTGCCATTCCACTCTGAGAATCCATAATGTCTATCTCTGGTTACTCCAGATTCATTGTCCATTATGGCTTTACGGGCACCAACCAAGCGGTTGAAGAATGTGGATTTTCCCACATTGGGTCGGCCTACAATGGCCACTATATTGTTCATAATTTTTCCTTAAGGGTCTCCTCCCCATCAAAAGGCCCGCAAAGGTAGTCTTTTTATTTAAGCTTATTTAGGTCTCAGCTTCGGGACAGCCAACAGACTTAAGTTACTCTAAATCGATATTGAAAAACCGAACCAGATTATTTCAGGATTTGGAATACAAGGGTACTTGCACCAAAGGCCAATCCGGTCATGTAAACCAACTGATAAAAAGGCCACTTCCAACTACCTGTTTCTCTGTAAGATACAGCAAGAGTGCTCATGCATTGCATGGCAAAAATATAGAAAATCAAAAGAGATAAAATGCAGGCAGGATTAAAAACAGGCAGACCGGAATCCGGGTGTTTTGCAGCTTTCATTCTTACTTTTAATTGTTCTGTTTCCCCTTCTGCTCCAGAGGCATATAGAACCGACATTGTTCCTACAAAGACCTCTCTGGCGGCAAAGGATGTAATTAAGGCTACTCCAATCTTCCAATCAAATCCCATGGGTTGCAATGCAGGCTCAATCCATTTGCCGGCAATTCCAGCATAGCTTGCCTCTAGTTTGGCAGAACTAACCTGACGGTTTAGCTCATCGGCAGTCATAGACTTTTGATTTGCTTTGATTTTCAACTCTGCATTTTCAATAGAATTTCCAGGTCCAAAACCAGCCATCATCCAAAGTAAAATTGAAATTGCCAGAATTACTTTTCCAGCTTCGAAAACAAAAGCTTTTGATTTTTGAAAAACCGAAAACCAAAGATTTCTCCAATGAGGTTTCTGATAGGGTGGAATCTCTAAAATAAAAGGTGTGCTTTCTTTTGAAGGCATAAACCTGTCTAATATCCAGGCAGTGAGAATGGCACCAAACAATCCAATAAGGTAAAGTGAAAAAAGGACCAATCCTTGCATAGAAAAAGGACCATACACCGCAGAATCAGAAACCAGCATTCCAATCAGAAGTGTAAAGACCGGAAGTCTGGCAGAACAACTCATTAAAGGAGTTATAAAAATAGCAATGAGCCTCTCTCTGGAATTGGAAATGTTCCTTGTCGCCATAATGGCCGGAACAGCACAGGCAACGCCGGAAATCAAGGGAATGATGGCTTTTCCACTTAACCCTATTTTTTTCATCAGCCTGTCCAATAAAATCATGACTCTTGCCATATAGCCCGATTCTTCAAGCAGGCCTATCAGAAAAAACAGGATTGCGATTTGAGGGACAAAAATGACAATTCCTTGAATACCAGCCATCACACCTTCTATTAACAATCTTTTAAAGATGCCTTCCGGCAAAATACCATTGAGAAAATCTATGCCATTTGCCATGAGACCATCGATCAACTCCATCGGGTAATTTGAAAGTTGAAAAATTGCCTCAAAAACACCAAGTAGAATAAACAGCATTAAGACATATCCAAAAATTGGGTGCAAGGCCAAAGAATCAAAACCAAATCCACTATTGGGTCTGGCTTCTGTTCCTGAAATAACTGATTTTAAAAGGAATTTTAGTTTCCTATACCTGTTTATGGTTTCCCTGGCCTGAGCCAAATCAGGGCTTATGTTTAGTTCTTTTAATATTTCAAGGGATTTGGAGTCTAATAATTCAGGCTTATGACCCACCCAATTTAGCCACGTTCGAAAAGTGATAAGTTGAAGAGCTGAACTGGGTGAATCCAAAAATTCTTCTGGCTTAAAAAGATTAAGTTCCGGAACTCTTGCTTTTCCAAGGCTTGATTTTACCTCATCCAAACCTTTTCCTGACCTTGCGTTGGTCATCACCACCGGGCAGCCTAAAAGCCTGGATAAACCATCCGAGTCAATTTTAATTCCTTTATTTTCAGCAACATCCACCATATTAATGGCAACTACTGAGGGAATTTTCAAATCAGCGACCTGAGAAAATAAAACCAGATTTCGCTCAAGGTTAGAAGCGTCCAAAACAACGATGATTACCTCTGGTTTCTGCGTAGAATCCAGAGCCAAATGGTTAAAAACAACTTCTTCATCAGGCGATTTAGGAATCAGGGAATAGGTGCCTGGCAGGTCAGTAAGCTCATAGTAAACTCCATTAACGGAAAACTCTCCGGATTTCTTTTCAATGGTGACACCCGCAAAGTTTCCAGCCTTTTGCTGGAGGCCGGTCAATCTGTTAAAAAGAGTGGATTTGCCAATATTTGGATTTCCAAGAATGGCCAGCTTTATCGCCATTATTTTGAATTTTCTTCCATAAAAATAAAATCAGCATCCTCCTTTCGCACCGAAATCCGGATTGGGCCATTGCTTAAAACCAAAGGTCCGGAAAATGGAATCTGATTTACAATTTTCCATATGGTTCCAGGTATCATGCCCAAATCAGCCAGTTTAGCGTTTAAACCGGGTATTTGGCAGGAAACAAATAAAGCCTGATGGTTTGCAGGTAAAACGGAAAGAGAGACCAAGCCTATTCTTATTTGGAATGAATATAAACAACTGCAAAGGAAAATGATTAATGGGGATTTCCAAGCCTATTTACCACCATTTTTAATTCCGATTTTTAAAGAAAAAATCCGTTGGCAATGAAGTCTCCTTCACCGCCTGAAATGGCTTGAATTATTTGCAGGAAACCATCAAAATTTAACTTTCGCGGTCAGAAGGGTAATGTCATCCCCAAAACCATTCTTACCAGAAAATTCAGTAAGTCTATTTATGAGTCGTTGGTGAATCACCGGAAGCTTCTCATTTCTTGTTTCAATGAAATAAGACTCCAGAAGGTCAACTCCAAATTCTACACCATCAGTACCTTCCACTTCCGTAAGTCCATCGGTGTAAGCAACCACTAAAAGTTCTTCCTTCAGATCGATTTTTCCTATTTTTAAGTGAGGTAGTTTTGGAAAAATACCCAAAATGGTAGAACCTAAAGTCAGCTGTTCAATACTTCCATCGGGGTAAATAAGCCACGGTGGGTTATGACCAGAATTGACGTAAGTCATTTTTCTGTTTTCCAAATCAAATAGGGCCACAAAAGAGGTAATAAACCGCTCCTGATTGCTATTTTGACAGAGAATGGTATTGACGATTCGAACGGCATCGCCAAGCTCCTTTTTCTCCATCATCAATGTTCTGAGACAAGCCTGAAAATTAGACATCAGTAGGGCGGCAGACATTCCTTTCCCCGAAACATCAGCAACGCAAAGGAGAAACTGATGTTCATCTAATCTTATAAAATCATAATAATCTCCACTTACATCTGAATGAGGAAGATAGGTTGTATAAATCTTTAGTCCGTCATCGTCAGGCAAGGATTTTGGAAAAAGCATCCTTTGCACCTGCCTTGCAATTTCTATCTCCTTTCTAAACGATTCCTGACGAATTCTATAGGCCAATAATTTCTGGTTTTCCAGAGCCATTACCATCAAGCCAACCAATGTCTGCAACAAGGCAATGCCCTCAACATCATATGGATAAGAGAATTTATTTAGCTTTCCAGCCAAAATTACACCCCTTAATTCTCTATCGAAGAAAAAAGGAATAACGTGGTGTAAGTGCTTATTGGAATCAGCAAGCGCGGTGGAGAAATCACTTAAAATAGTTACCTGTTCCAGATCCTCAAAAAGTGAAATTGAGGTTGGGTTATGGATAACCTGACCAGAACTAAAGGGATTTCTCCATTCTTCATCCTTGAAAAAGAGTAAAAAATGGTTGATTCCCAATTTATCCAACAAATAGTCTTCAAGAATGCGATATAGTCCCTCTTCCGGTCGGTTTTGGTTGATGGCTATGGAAAGGTCAAGAACAGCCTGATATTCAATCTGTTTGAGATCGAAACTTAATTGAAAATCAGATGACTGGCCTGGAGGAGTTTCCAAAGAGATTGATTTAAAGAACCATTAAAAAGCTGGAAATCTAATTTTCGACCACAATACCCATTGAAGAGAACTTTTCAATTCTTTGCAGAATTCGTTCTTCAGGCTGGATTTTATTTAATTCATCTAAAGTATCGATTATGGTCTTTTTGATTTTTTTCGCCGTTCCAAGTGGGTCGGTATGTGCCCCGCCAAGTGGTTCTTTGATGATGTCGTCAACCAGTCCAAATTTCTGCATGTCCTTTGCGGTTAGTTTTAAGGCTTCGGCCGCTTGTTCTTTATAATCCCAACTGCGCCAAAGAATGGATGAGCAGGATTCTGGAGAAATAACTGAATACCAGGTGTTTTCTAACATAAACACTTTATCACCAATGGCAATTCCCAAAGCCCCTCCTGAGGCGCCCTCACCAATCACAATGCATATGATAGGCACCTTAAGCATGAACATTTCTTTCAGGTTTCTTGCTATCGCTTCTCCCTGACCTCTTTCTTCCGCTTCTATTCCCGGAAATGCACCAGGAGTGTCTATTAAGGTAACTATTGGCTTATTGAACTTTTCTGCAAGTTTCATCAGCCGCAAGGCCTTTCTATACCCTTCCGGATTGGCCATTCCAAAATTTCTGTGTTGCCTTTGTTTGGTATTTCTACCTTTTTGTTGGCCAATAAACATGATTGACTGGTCTCCAATTTCTCCAAAACCACCAACCATGGCTTTGTCATCACCAAAGCCTCTATCTCCGTGGAGCTCAACAAATTTATCACAAATGGTTTGAATGTAATCCAGGGTGTAAGGCCTATCCGGATGCCGTGAAAGCTGAACCCTTTGCCAACGGGTGAGATTTTGATAGGTGGTCTTTTTAAGTTTAGATATTTTTTCTTCCAATGATTTCACAGCCTCAGTAACATCAACATTGTTTTCTACTGCAAACTGCTTCATATCAGCGAGTTTTAAATCAAGCTCTATGATTGGTTTTTCAAAATCCAGCATATTTTCTATTTATCTTTCAAGCCCAAAAATAGACCTATCTATTTATAGTTTGGTAGTGTTTTTAATTTCTTATTTTATTGATTTAATAATCAATGATTTAACTTTGGCCTTAACCCTTGCTCTTTTTGAAGAAAGCTGTAAAAAGTCGTAAAGGGTTATCCAAATAATAGATTATCCAGCCACGGTTTTTACCCAAAATCCGGTGAAATCTAAGCCGTGCAGACTGCATCAAACTTAGTTGCACTTCATATTTTTCAAAAATTGACAGAAGGTTCTCCACATTTCTACCTGCAGAAATTTCTTTCATCGTTTTGCTATTGGCCACCATAACATAGTTTCCCAAAATCCTGTCCACATATTGAATATTGGCCACTGGTAAAATCCTGAAAAGAAAATCGATATCCATGGTCAGATGGTCCTTTTCATCATATAAACCTACTGTTGAATGCAATGATTTTTGGTAAAAATATGCAGAGGGGTTGTATGGAAAATTGTAATCCATAATGAAAGAAACAGGGTCAAAGGGAAAGGGCTTATTGATCATGTACTCGGAACCGTCCTCTTTTAACACACGGCAGTCGCCAACCAGAAAATTGATGTTGGAGTGTGTTTCAAAAAAAGATTTTACGAATGAAAGTGCTTGAGGCTCATATCTGTCGTCGGCATTCAAAAAAGAAATAACCGGATTGCTGGCAAGAGAAATCCCTTTATTCATGGCGTGGCTTTGCCCGTTATCCCTTTCTGAAATCCACTTTACGTAGTTATTTTCCGAGGCAAATTTCTTTATTATTTCAACTGTACCATCGGTAGAACCTCCATCAATAATGAGATGTTCTAACCCTTCAAAATACTGACTGGCAACACTTTTCAAACAAGATTCAATGTACTTCTCAGAATTAAAAACCGGGGTGATGATGCTGATCATTGTGCAAAACAATACAATTGGTTACTAAATCTATTCAGGTTTATTGGCAAAGACACCATACTGACCACCCAATGGAAGTTGAATCAGATGCTTTTCAAGAGGTCTGAAAACTGAAAGCCATTGGGGAAAATAAAAAATAAAACCACAGTTTCTGATTTTAAATCCCGCCTGAATCATCATTTTCTTTAAATCACTCGGCCAAACTTTGACCACTCCTTTGTCAAAGGGATTGGTAAACATAGCGAGTTGAGTTCCCGGATTGGCTGGATTGTTTTCAAAAATAAAAATTAATCCTCCGGGTTTTAAAACGGAAAACAACCGTTCCACTTCAGCCTGCCGGTCTTGCAATGGAATATGATGAATCACGCAATTGAGATAAACCAAATCAAAATTTTCAAACCCACTCAATTCATTGAAGTCAACAAACCGGAGGTTTTCCTTTTTGCAGTACTTTTTTGCATACTCAATAGAGGGAGCAGAAACATCTGAACCGATAATTCCGGCCAAAGGAAAAAGTTCTGCCAACTCCATTGATGTTGAACCTGTTCCGCATCCAAAATCCAATATCTGCTTTGGTTTAAATTCTTTTGGAAGGAACTGTAAAAGCATTTCCAATCTGCCTTTTATAAAAAAATGTTTATCGTTGCCTGTGATTCCAATGCCCTTGTTAAGCATGGAGTCATATTGGTCCGGCAAGTCGAAAAGTTCCTGCATTGAAAAAAAAATGGCTTCGATAAAGCTTAAGGCAATAATCATTCTTATCCTTGCTTCTGCAAAAGGATAGGAAAAAAAAGATGAACATATTCGAAAAATAAAATGAAAACATCAGATTTAGAAGCAGTTATAATTAAAAAAAAATCCTATCTCTGTGTTGGGTTGGACCCAGATATCCATAAAATACCCAACCATCTCAATAAAAATGCGGAAGGAGTTTTAGAATTTTGCCTGCAGATAATTGAAAAAACAGAACCTTTTGCAGCAGCATTCAAAGTCAATACGGCATTTTTTGAGTGTCTGGGATCTGAGGGTTGGAAGGCGATGGAAACCATTTTCGCTGAATTAAAAAAGAAAGATATTTATACAATTGCGGATGCCAAAAGGGCTGATATTGGCAATACTTCCGAACAATATGCCAAGGCTTTTTTCGAAAATCTGGGTGCAGATTCGATCACTTTGGCGCCCTATATGGGGCACGACAGCATTATGCCATTCCTTCAATACGAAGAAAAGGCAGCCATTCTGTTGGCACTAACTTCCAATCCAGGTCATTTTGATTTTGAAATGCAAATCCTGGAAAATGGAAAGCGACTTTTTGAACAAGTCATTGAAACGAGCATGACCTGGCCAAGAAAAGGTGAGCTTATGTTCGTAGTGGGTGCGACCCGAAGTGAGGAAATCCAGAACATCAGAAAAATCTGTCCGGATAATTTTCTATTGATACCTGGTGTTGGTGCCCAGGGAGGAAGTTTGGAAAAAATTTCAAGATTTGGAATAAACGACCGTGTAGGAATCCTCATAAATGCCTCAAGATCTATTATTTATGCTGGCAATGGAAAGGATTTTGGAGAAAAGGCTGCCGCTGAGGCTTTAGACCTTCAAAAACAAATGGTTGAATTTTTACCTTAAAAAAGTATGAAATCGAGGAGTTGCCTTGTGGCCTTGGCCCTATGACTCATTTGATTTTTCACCTCCGGCCCCAATTCTGCGAAGGTTTTTGTGAATCCATCAGGAACAAAAATCGGGTCATATCCGAAGCCATTTTCCCCGGCTTTTTCAAGGGCTATCTCACCGGAAACCACACCCGAAAACTCATACATTTCTCCCTGCCAAAACAATGAAAATACCGTTTTAAACCTTGCTTTCCGGTTGCTTGCAGAATTCAGATTGGCGAGCAGTAAATCCATATTTTTATTTGCATCCCGCTCTTTACCAGCATAATGTGCGGTATCCACACCCGGAGCACCATCTAAAAAATCGACCTCCAGACCTGAATCATCTGCAAAACAATCTATCCCATACTTCTCAAAAACATATCTGGCTTTCTCAATTGCATTTCCTTCAATGGTTCTTTGATTTTCCGGCAATTCTTCAAAACAACCAATCTCTTTCAACGAAACGAGCTTAATTTCCGGAGGTAGCATAGATTTAACTTCTTCCAGTTTATGGGCATTGTTTGTTGCAAAGCAGAGTGTTTTCGTTTCCATTCTGCAAACTTGAAAACAAATTTGAAATAAACCAGAATTACAATTTAACAGCTGGACTGCCCAAATGTCACCAAATCCAATATGGCTTAATCCTTGAATGGCAATAAATAACCGAAAAGAGAAGGGACATTAAAGATATGGAACATAAAGATATTTCTTTGGAAAACAACGACTTAACCCAGGAACAAACCCAGGAGATTTTGGATGGAAATGAAAGTAGTGAAACTGCCGATCCGTCAGAAGAAACGGTAAACGAACTTTCAGAGGCAGAAAAATCAAAAATCGAAGCAGCAGACTGGAAGGATAAATATGTGAGACTATATGCTGAATTTGAAAACTACCGCCAGAGAACTTCTAAAGAAAAAATATCTTTAATTTCAACTGCGTCAGAAAATTTAATGGTCGAACTCCTTCCTGTTATTGATGATTTTGAGAGAAGTTTGAAGGCCATTGAAACATCTTCGGATGTACAAAGTCTGAAAGAAGGCGTTGATTTGGTTTATCAGAAATTTGTAAAAACGCTCTCGCAAAAAGGTTTGAAACCAATGGAATCTATTGGACAACCCTTTGATGCGGAACTACAGGAAGCCATCACCCAATTTCCAGCCCCAACGCCGGAACAAAAAGGACAAGTGATAGATGAGGTAGAAAAGGGATATACCCTGAATGAAAAAACGATTCGTTTCGCCAAAGTTATCATTGGCGCATAATTTTTAGAAATGGCAAAAAGAGACTATTACGAAATCCTGGGTGTAAGCAAGAGCGCTTCGGCAGACGAAATTAAAAAAGCCTACCGGCAGCATGCAATCAAGTACCACCCGGATAAAAATCCGGGGAATTCTGAGGCTGAAGATATGTTTAAGGAAGGTGCGGAAGCCTATGAGGTACTAAGCGACCCAAACAAGAAAGCCAAATATGATCAATATGGCCATGAAGGACTAAGTGGCAATGGTTTTGGTGGTGGCTTCTCCAATGAAGATATCTTTTCAAGATTTGGCGATATTTTTGGTGATGACTCTCCATTCGGTTCATTTTTTGGAGGAGGAGGAGGCAGAGGCCAACGAGTTAGAAAAGGTTCAAACCTCAGGATTAAGTTAAAGCTCAATTTAAAGGAAGTCGCCGAAGGTGTAGAGAAAAAAATCAAGGTTAACCGAATGGTTGCCGCACCTGGAGTTACTTTCAAATCATGTGCAACTTGTGGTGGATCAGGACAAGTATCCAGAATAATGAATACGCCACTTGGGCGGATGCAAACCTCAAGTACCTGTCCGACCTGTAGTGGAGCAGGACAAATGATAGATCAAAGACCTAATGGGGTTGATTCAAGTGGATTGACTGCCAAAGAGGAAGTGATTTCGGTAAAAATTCCGGCTGGTGTTCAGGATGGTATGCAATTGAGCATGTCAGGAAAAGGAAACGAAGCACCCGGAGGAGGCGTTGCGGGTGATCTTTTAATTCTGATTGAGGAAGCGGATGATGACGAATTGAAAAGAGACGGGAATAATGTGATTTCTGATCTATACCTCAACATTGCCGATGCGGCTTTGGGTACAAGCATTGAAGTAAATACCATTGACGGGAAGGTCAAAATTAAAATTGATCCGGGTACACAGAGTGGAAAAATACTACGGTTAAGAGGAAAAGGGATAAAGGATATTAATGGATATGGAAAAGGAGATCACCTGATCCATGTTAATATCTGGACGCCCAAAACCTTGACAAAAGAAGAGGTGGCGCTTATGGAAAAACTAAAGGCTTCTCCAAATTTCTCTCCCAATCCCGGAAAATCCGACAAAGGATTTTTCGAAAAAATGAAAGAGATGTTTAGCAATTAGGTAGCCTTAATTCCTTCAAATTAAGTAACTTAAAGCCTATCTGAACATTTTCTTTTCTGCATAAAAAGTGCCGAAAGGAATAAAAGAAAGGATAAATCCAAGGATGGTTTTGCTCCATGCCCATTTCATCTGATAATGGGCAAGAGCCAATAGCAAAACATACAGTACAAAAAGCCAGCCATGCACCATTCCTATTTTTTTAACCATTTCCGGAAGTCCCCAAAAATATTTTAAAGGCATGGCAATAAAAAGCAGGACCAAATAGGAAATGCCTTCCAAAATGGCAATCAGCCTCAATCGTTTTAATGTGGTGCTCTGTGCTTTGCTGATTTCTGTATTCTGGTTCATTTATTTTAAAATCGGTTACTGTTTTCTTTTTTTACATTTGGAATAGATTTGCAATTTCCATTCCAACTTTTTGAAATGGAAATAACAATCTGAAATTGCCAACTAATAGCATCTTGCAAATCAAATCAAGGATTCATTGAAAAATATAATGATAAACTACTCCGTTTTTCAAAGGCTAAGGCATTCCACCATTGCCAGTCGATCAAAAGAAAAATGCAAGGCAATTATACTGGTAAAACAACAGGAAATTTCCATTCTTGTTTTGGGTGAAAACGGAAAAGAAATTGTAGCATTTGATGAAATCCAGTTTACCAAAGATATTGATATAGAAAATCAAATCGCTCAATTTCAGTATTTTATGACTGAAAGCTGCCTTTCAGAATTAACCATTGACTCCATTTGCCTTTGTTATTCAAGCCAGCATTTTTGCATCCTTCCAGACCAGCTTTTTGATGCGTCTAAAATTGAAGCTGCCCTTTTACAAGGCTCAACCATTCCGTATGATTTTATCTGTAATTATGACTCGTTAGGCTTTGATGCAAAAATTATCTACGCCTTGCCAAAGGCCTGGAAAGATTGGTCAGAACAAGTATTTGAATCCTCTGAAATCGTATGGAAATGCAACCATACAGGTTTTATCGAAGCTGCCAGGATGCTACCTGTTGAACAGGATGATGCCTTCTGTATTACTGAGATAGAAAATGACCAACTATTTGTAGGCGTTATAAAAAATCATAACCTATTGTTTTTCAATAGATTTGCCTACCAATCAGAAAATGATTTGCTGTATTTTTGTTTGTTGGCAATGCAGCAAAATCAAATGGAAACAAATTCCGGCAGGTTGATACTTTGCGGAAATATTTTATCCGGTTCCGGAGGAATGGAAAAACTGGAGCGGTATTTTGGTTCCATAGAATTTGTCAAAAAAAGTCATATTCTTGAACTTGAAACCACCTTTGAAATTTTAAATCACCCGAAGTACTTTAGTCTGATTTCTCAAATTTCTCACGTTATTAAATGAAAAAGGCAATTTTTCCAGGGACATTTGACCCATTTACCAAAGGGCATGAAGACATCGTCAGAAGATCTTTAGGACTATTTGATGAAGTTGTTATTTCGATTGGAAATAACTCCAATAAATCCAGATACTTTTCGCTTGAAGTAATGCAAGCCAAAATTTCAGAAACATTTCAAAATGAGCCTCGGGTCTCAGTAAAGGTCTTTTCTGGCTTAACAGCAATGTTTGCAAAGGAAATTGAAGCAGATTTTATTGTAAGGGGTCTTAGAAATACCACCGACTTTGAATATGAAAACACAATTTCCCAGGCAAACCGATATTTAAATCCACAGTTGGAAACCATTTTTTTAATAACTTCACCTTCGCTTTCTTCCATTAGCTCCACCATCGTGAGAGAACTACATAAATACGGGGGAAAAGTAACCGATTTTTTACCTTATTCTATTTAATATCAATGAGATATATATTTTCATTTCTTGTCCTGATGTCTTGCCTGGCATTTAGATTAAATGTGGAAAAACCAACCCATTTGAACCGGACGGGCGAAGACCAGATTGAATGGATGTCCATTGAACAAGCCGAAGAAGCATGTAAAAAGAAACCAAAGAAAATTTTTATAGATGTTTATACCGATTGGTGCGGATGGTGTAAAAAAATGGATAAAACCACTTTTGCCGATCCTACGGTGGTGAAATATGTGAAGGAAGAATTCTATGCAGTGAAAATGGATGCTGAAGACCAAAACAACATCATTTTTAAAAACAAGGTTTTTAAATTCAATCCACAGCAGAAGGCCAATGAATTGGCTATCTTGTTTTTAAATGGGGAAATGAGCTATCCAACAACTGTTTATCTGGATGAAAAATTGAATGTTATCAAATCAATGGGCGGTTATCTGGATGCCAGGCAGTTCAATATGATTCTCCATTATTTCGGTCAAAACGCCTACAAAAAGAAAAAGAGCCTTGAAGATTTTAAAAAGGATTTTAAGGAAGAAATCTGATTTAAATGGCAGTTGGGGAAAGGGTTTGGGGAAAACGCATGGTCTGGAAGTAGATAAACTTTTTGAAAAATCGAATAATTTCCAGTGCATCAACCTGGTGTGTTTGCCAAGCCCAACCAAAATACCCAACTTGGAATAGGAGACTCTGGAACGAAAAACTCTTGTTAATTTCGCTTCCTTTTAACCAAAACACTTCTTGAGATTTATAACCTTCATTTTGATTGGTAGTCTTGCACTTACACATTCTGTTTTGGGCCAGTCACCCCCGGCAAAAAGACCTTCAGAACTTTGGGCATTTCGGTCAGTTTTAGATGGCATGCCAAGGGTTTTAACCTTGGCTTTACACGATGACCTATATGTTGGATACGATACCTTCCACTGTGGAATTACAAAAATCTGGAAAGAAGGGGTTCTGAAACAAGGCCCGGTTTATAACCAGAAGCATGGTCCTCAACCGATTTCAAAAGGGAAAAAATACCTTGAATTTCCAATGAAGGAATCCGCCTGGTTTGTTACTTCGGTTTATTCAAACGCCGTTCCTTTTTTTCGGAATTGTAAAGTTCAGTTTAAAGGATACCGTTTCGAAAAAGGAAAAATCGCACTCAGGTATCAGCTACAAATAGATTCATTAACCTCCGCAGAAATAGAAGAATGGCCTGAATATGTGGATGGTATTTCCGGACCCATATTGGAACGCTATTTTATTTGGGTAAAACCGCCCCCAAAAGACATTTTTGTTTTTGCTGAAATATCAATCAATGGTTTGGCCAGGCCGGAATCGATAAAGCACAACTCAGATTTCAATGTAGTCAGCCGAAGTGAAAGCCTATCCTTGTCAAAACCCATTTGGGCAATTCTTGGTTTTTTGAAAATTAAGAATGAAGGCTCCACTTTTATTAATGCACTGTTAGACCCTGCGGCCATTTTATAAATATGAAAAGAAATTCATCATGGTCAATTGGTTGTCTGATTTCACTAATACTGTTCATTTCCTGGAGCCCCAATTCCATTATAAAAGCACAGATTCCAACGATTGTTAAACCTGATACAGCCTTTCAGCAAGGTTTGCTGGCCCAGGTTTTTCTATTAAAAACACCTGACTTAAAAAGAGTTAGTGAGTTTAGAGCAGAAAAACCGTTCAAAAACATTGTGGTTCCGGATGTTAAACTTGCAGACTATATAAAAACTTTTTCCTTTCCCGGAGCTGTTCCTTTCTATATGGAACTTAAAGGGGAAATTGTAATTGCCGAATCGAGGTCTTATATGCTTAAAATCAGGAGTTCAGATGGTGCTGTTTTATGGATAGATGGCAAAAAAGTAATAAGCAATGATGGAGTGCATGAGGTAACAGAATCGGAAGCAGAATTTTATTTGGAATCTGGCCCACATAAAATCGAAATTAAATATTTTAATGCAGACCCAAATAAATATAAGGAACTCACGCTTTGGTGGTTAGACCCATCAAAGAAAGAGTTTGAGTATATCCCGTCAGAATATTTCAGGGTTGAAAACCAAAAAATAAGACTGGCGGCCCAGGGGACAAAGCCCATTTCAGCGAGTGAAATGAAATCAATCGGTTTGGAGATGGACGTGTTACATCCATCTCTTACCAAGTTCAGCCTCCATAAAAAAGATTTTAAACCCATGGTTGGAGGTATGGACTTTACCTCCGACGGTTCGTTGGTGGTGTGCACCTGGGATTCGCTTGGGGCTGTGTATAAAATAAAAAATGCCATCTCACTGGATACTAACAAGATGGAGGTAAAAAGAATTGCATGGGGATTGGCCGAACCTTTGGGTCTGAAAGTGGTTAATGACCGGATTTTTGTACTTCAAAAACAAGAACTGACCGAGTTAATTGACAGTGATAAAGATGGAATAACAGATGAATACAGGGCCATTTGCAATGGATGGGGCGCTTCAGGAAACTTCCATGAGTTTGCATTTGGCCTGGTTTATAAAAATGGATATTTCTATGCCGGACTTGCTACAGCCATTCAACCGGGAGGGAAAAGCACCATTCCCCAAAACAAAGACAGGGGTAAAGTCATTAAAATGGGTTTGGATGGAAAATTTGAGTTTGTCGCTTCTGGTTTACGGACCCCAAATGGTTTCGGGATTGGAATTGATGACGAGATTTTTATTGCTGATAATCAGGGAGATTGGCTGCCAGCGTGTAAAATTTTGCATTTGAAACCCGGGGCATTTTATGGAAATTATTCTGTGGACCTATATAACATAGGAAAATATAAAGATCAGCAGCCCATGGTTTGGCTTCCCCAGAATGAAATAGGAAATTCAGCTACCCAACCTGCAAAACTCAACATGGGACCCTACCAAAATCAAATGATTCATGGGGATGTAACGCATGGGGGCTTGAAACGGGTTTTTGTTGAAAAAATTAATGGCGAATATCAGGGAGTAGTTTTCCCATTTACCCAGGGTTTAGAAGGTGGAACCCACCGGTTAATTGTTGGCCCGGATAGTAATTTGTATGTAGGTATGATTGGAAATCCGGGAAACTGGGGTCAGACCAATTATGAATGGTTTGGCCTGGAAGCTTTGAAGTGGAATGGAACACCTGTTTTTGATATGCTGGCCATCCGATCGATTAAAAATGGATTTGAAATTGAATTTACAGAAGCAATTTCGGAAATTGTAAAAAACTGGAATAATTTTCTGGCGCTCTCTTCATGGTCATATACACCGACCATGAAGTATGGAGGACCAAAAATTGACTTTACAGAATTTAAACCTGAAAAGCTTTGGTTAAGCAAAGACCGGAAAAAGCTCAAGGTTGAAATTAATGATTTGAAGGAAGGATTTGTCTATCATTTTAACCTCAACGATTCTCTTCTGAGTACATCTGGCAGAATGCTTTGGAGCTCAAAAGCGTGGTATACACTTAACAATATTTCACCACTCAAACCAGACGAAAAGAAATTTATATTGGTTTGGAAAACAGAAGAGAAATCCAGCCCTTCTGTTTCAAAAGTTGTTCCTGCTACAAATAAAACTAATCCGGCAAAATCGGACCCAAAAGCTGAGGCCGCTGCAATATTAGAAGGTTCGGCATTGGTTCTTCCTTCTGGTTGCATGGCTTGCCATAAAGAAAATGAAAAAGTCCTTGGGCCGGCTTTCAA
Source organism: Cytophagaceae bacterium (assembly GCA_027485575.1). Lineage (GTDB taxonomy): Bacteria > Bacteroidota > Bacteroidia > Cytophagales > Flexibacteraceae > CAMDMI01. The sequence continues at coordinate 7,180 of JAIXQU010000189.1, read as the reverse complement.
GTCCATTGCAAAAAAATATCCCGCAAATGCTGCCAATATAAAAAAGCTGGTTGATAAGGTTTACAACGGTGGTTCTGGTGTTTGGGGAGATTATGCAATGGCTGCCCAAAGTCATTTGAAAAAGGACAAGATAGAAAAAATGGTTAGGTGGGTACTAAGCCTGAAATAAAAGAGGCCCGATCCAAATAATTTCGAACCGGGCCTAATTCGTGTTTAAAAAGTTCTTTATTCCTTCTTTTTGCCTTTGAGGCTCCAAAAGGTAGTAAAACCCAATAGAAATATGACACCAATAGAGCTAAACAGAGAAATTCTGTTGCCCACTACAAATGAGCTGGGCTCAAATTTGAAAACTATCTCATGTTTTCCTTTTGGCACCTCCATTGCCCTTAAAACATAGTTTGCTCTGATAAATGGAGCCTCTTTGCCATCAATTGTAGCTTTCCAACCTTCGGCATAATATACTTCAGAAAAAACCAAAAGGCCATCAGATGAATTCTCAGTTGTGTACTTCAAATAATTACTCTTGGCTTCCATAAGTTTGGCTGTTCCACCGGTAGAAAATGAAGTTTGATTTACCTTAAACTTATTTTTGTCCACCAAGGCGGTAGCTAATGGGTCAAAAGTTCGTGTGGCAGCCATTTCTTCATCCGGCGAATTCACCAATTGTACATTTTGAACAAACCATGCGTTTCCAAGTGCAAATGGATTTAAAATCACTCCATTCTCTTCCTCGTTGGCCTTAATATATTTGGTGTTGAGCATGTTCAGAATTCGCTCATTTTTAAGAAAATCAAATGTGAATGGTGTTTCGCTTTTATTGGCATTCCGAAGTTGATTGCCTACATCCTGTATTTCAGCGGTTAAATCATTTTCAATCAGATCCTGATATCGTCTGATTTTAACCGGGCTATATCCGCCAATCGATTTATGAAAATAAGAAGTTTTGGACTCATTAAAAGGGTTATTTAAATTTAAAACCCTATTATTTAATCCCTTATCCTTTAAAATTGCAAGATCTGCACCCGTGGGTTGAAATTGGCTTGACCAAAATGTCTTTTCGAAGTTGTCTTTGTTAAGGTACCTCTTGTCAACCTGCCAAAGATCGAAAAATCCTAAAAAACCAATCGCAAGAGAGGCATAGAGCGGTTTCAGCCAGCCCTTTGCAATGGTAAAAACCAAACCCGCTGCAAGAAGTATCAAAAATAATGACCTGAAAGCATCTGAACTCAACATGTCCTCCCGGTCCTGATACAAGGCCGCCATAATTTTCTGGGTTACATCTGCCGGATAACCTGCACCTGTAATCTGGCTATCATTTGGAGTAGTGAAATCTCCGGCAAGGCTTGGAATGACCCAAAAAATAAAACATAGGCCGCCAACAATCCCTGTGGCATAATAGAGTTTTTTATCCAGGTTTTCAATGGATTTTGGCTCAAATAACCTGGCCAGGGCAAATGCCGAAAGGGCGCCAATGGCGAATTGGGCAATAAAAATGGCCATTGTCACTGCTCTGAATTTATTATAGCCCGGAAGGGTATCGAAGAGAAAATAATTTAATTCTTCAAAATTTCTTCCCCATGTAAGGGCAATAGAGACCACTGCTGCTGCCAATAACCACCATTTATACCGTCCTTCAACAATGAAAAGACCCAATACAAAAAGAAAACAAACAATGGCACCGGCATAAACTGGTCCGGAGGTAAAGGGTTGGTCTCCCCAATAATAAGGAAACTGCTCAACACCTTGACCAGCAGAGGTAAAAAACTCTGCAATGGCTGACTTTTTAGGGACAGTTTCTGAACTACTTCCTCCAAAAAAATGAGGAATAAGCAAGGTAAAAGTTTCCATTTTGGCATTGCTCCAGCTAAAAACGTAGTCCTTATCCAAACCGCCATCATTGGGTTTGTTGGCATCCTTTATCGTTAGCTCCGGCTTGCCTCGCATGGAGTATGGAGAATATTCCAATAGCGTCATCAACCTACCTGCATTCGTAGCAACACCAAGGCCAGCCCCTACAGCAAGCACAGCAACCGCAATGGCAAAGTCTTTTATTTTACCGGAAATGAAAGAATAAATCATTTCTGATATCCCGTAGAATGCCACTAAAAATCCGAGATAATACGATATCTGATAATGCCCGGACCGAATCTGCATGGCAACTCCCAGGGCAGTCAATGTAATTCCCCAAAGCCATTTTTTCCTGAAAGCATAAACCATTCCCGCCAAAAACAAAGGCGCAAGTGTCATTGCCCTAACCTTAGAATTGTGGCCTGCTTCTATTGAAACTATATTAAAACTAAAAAAGGTAAACGCCAATGCTCCGAAAGCGGCGGCCACCGGAGACATTTGAAGAGAAAGACAGAATATATAAAAACAAATTAAAGAGACCAGGATAATGGAAATAGGATAGGGCAAAACCCATCGGCTTGTATTTTCAAGATATTCAAGCAGTTCACCATTATAAATAACCGAAATGGTATAGGCTGGCATCCCACCAAACATGGAGTTGGTCCACAAGGGTTCTTCATTATAGGTTTTTCTATGTTCACTAATTTCCTGTGCATTTCCTGCCCAGGTTACAGCATCACCTTGTTTTAAGGATTTGCCGCTAAAAACTGCTGGTTGAAAATAAATAGCTGTGGCTAACCAAAAAATGAAAATCACCAATAAATGGGGAAGCAGGTCTTTTTTGAAATCGATATTCATGAATAAATTTTTCTTTGCTAGAAGCTTCAAAGAAAGAGACTTTGAATGGTTTATGAAAACGGGTTGGGTTTAAACTTTATAAAATCCATCAAACTGAAAGTTGTTTCCAACAGATTGAAGTTGAATCTTTCCTCGAAATCTAACAATAAAATACCAGCGAGGCTTTGATTCTAATCTACTTCAACGACAAGAAATTTACTGGTCGACCAAAATTTTTCTGGATTTGTAACCTTCAAAAATTTTTCGCCGGGTGTTTCAAAAATGAGGAAGCTCCCCTTTGGATGGGTGGTTATCAGATTTGCTTTTTTGGTATTCCCCAGTGCTATATCCTTCATTATTCCATAATCAGCAGTTTGAAAAAACATGGTTTCCAGCTTATCTGAAAGTTGGCTTGTTGCGCCCAATCCCAAAAATCCTCCTTTTCTTTTGATGGCTTTGGCCCTTTCAAGATCAGACTTGCTCCCCACAAGATAAAATATTTTCCTGGCTTCGGTTTCTTTCTTGTTGATCTGAACCTTAATGTCATTTTCCTTTTCTTTGATTACCTTCTCTTTGGTAACCAGATTTTTTTGCAGTTTGGATACCTGCTTTTTAATGGATTGAAGACTGCCATAAACCTCAATAAACAACCTCTCCTGATACATAAGATATTTCCTTATGTTTTCTATGATAGGCAAAAGAGAGGATTGAGGGATGGCTGAGAGTTGTATGACAACTTCAGTGGAATCCAAAAGGGCCTGAGAGCTTGCAAAAAACAGATTGATTTCGGCTGCAGTCCTTCTAAGCAGTTTTTCCTGACTTCCATCTGACTTAAATTTTTGTATCAACCTGATTTTTTGGTCTATCACAATATAGTTTTCTGTGAGCTGGTACAGTACCTCCTCGAGTCGGTCCGCATTTCGTTCAGACTCAATCATCCGAAATTGAAGTCTTTCCAAATTCTTCTTATAAAGAGAACAATCGTCTTTACCCTCTGATCCGACCGAACCTTTTTCATTTTTGCAGCCTGCCGTTAAAATTAACAGGAAGAAGAAAAGTCCCCAGAAATAAAATTTCATATCACCTGACTGCTGATTCATATAAAAGACAAATCTGTAGCTTTTTTTTAATTCACAAGATAGGAGCTCAAAAAAAAAGAGCCTCATTCTTAGGGGAGGCTCTTTTTTGTCATTATCCTGATTATTTATTTTACTTCTTCGAAGTTAACATCAGTTACTGGTTCTTGCTGGTCTGCAGAAGAACCATTGGCTTGTGGATTTTCTCCGGCACCCTGTCCAGGGTTTGATGCGTTGTACATCTCACCAGATGCTGCCTGCCATGCTGCATTTAATGCTTCCATTCCGGCATCAATACCCGCCAAATCCTGGCTGGAATGTGCAGTTTTTAACTTTTCAAGTGCCTCAGAAATGGCAGTTTTATTTGTGTCAGAAAGCTTTTCTCCATATTCCTTCAATTGTCTTTCTGTTTGGAAAATCAAAGAATCTGCCTGGTTTAGCTTTTCAACCTTTTCTTTTTCGGCTTTGTCTGATGCTTCGTTGGCTTTGGCTTCGTTTCGCATTCTTTCAATTTCTGCATCGGTCAAACCAGAGGAAGCTTCTATCCTTATTTTTTGCTCTTTTCCAGTTCCTTTATCTTTCGCAGAAACATTTAAAATACCATTGGCATCAATGTCAAAAGTAACTTCTACCTGAGGAACTCCCCTTGGAGCAGGTGGAATGCCATCCAGGTGAAAACGACCTAAAGTTCGGTTATCCTTTGCCATTGGTCTCTCTCCTTGCAGCACATGAAGTTCTACTGAAGGTTGTTGGTCAGATGCAGTTGAAAAGACCTCTGATTTTCTGGTTGGAATGGTTGTATTGCTTTCAATCAACTTGGTAAAAACACCACCCATGGTTTCAATTCCAAGAGAAAGTGGAGTTACATCCAAAAGAAGGACATCTTTTACTTCACCTGTCAAAACACCGCCTTGTATGGCTGCACCAATGGCAACTACCTCATCTGGGTTTACTCCTTTGGAAGGTTTTCTGCCAAAAAACTTTTCAACTTCTTCAGCAATTCTTGGAATCCTTGTGGAGCCACCTACCAAAATAACTTCATTGATTTGAGAAATATTTAAGTTGGCATTTTTCAAAGCCCTTTTGCAAGGCTCTAAAGTTCTTTGAATTAAATCATCGCAGATTTGCTCAAATTTAGACCTGGTTAACTTTCTTACAAGGTGTTTTGGAATTCCATTCACCGGCATGATATAGGGCAGATTGATTTCCGTTTCTGAAGAACTGGAAAGTTCAATTTTTGCTTTTTCTGCAGCTTCTTTAAGTCTTTGAAGTGCCATCGGATCCTGCTTCAGGTCAATGCCTTCATCGTTTTTAAATTCAGCAGCCAACCATTCAATAATTTTCTGGTCAAAGTCGTCTCCACCTAAATGGGTGTCTCCATCTGTGGATTTTACTTCGAAAACCCCATCTCCTAACTCAAGGATAGAAACATCAAATGTTCCACCGCCTAAATCAAAAACAGCAATTTTCATATCCTGATGCTTTTTGTCCATGCCATAAGCAAGGGCGGCAGCAGTTGGTTCGTTGATAATTCTCTTTACCTCAAGTCCAGCGATCAAACCAGCTTCCTTAGTAGCTTGCCTTTCTGCATCGTTAAAGTATGCCGGAACAGTAATAACGGCTTCTGTTACTGTCGTTCCCAGATAATCCTCTGCTGTCTGCTTCATTTTGGTCAGAATCATTGCAGAGATTTCCTGTGGCGAATATAATTTGTCTCCAATTCTCACCCGTGGGGTATTGTTGGACCCTGATTCTACTTTGTAAGGCACCATTCCAATTTCCTTGGAACTTTCGCTGAATGATCTTCCTACAAATCGTTTAATTGAATAAATGGTATTGGTTGGGTTGGTAATGGCCTGCCGTTTTGCAGGATCTCCTACTTTTCGCTCACCATTGCCATTGTCGAGAAAAGCAACAATAGAAGGGGTTGTTCTTCTGCCTTCGCTATTTGCTATTACTGTGGGTTCATTACCCTCCATAACAGCCACACATGAATTAGTGGTTCCGAGATCTATTCCTATAATTTTTCCCATGGTTTCTAAATTTTTCTATTACAACTGGTTGTGAAACCATTAAACAATAGCTGTGCCATCCATAGCCAACCTTACCGCCTGGTACAATTGAAAAATCAAAAAACCAGACATAAAAATCAAATAAATTTAATATAAAATACTGTTTTACAATTGTTTAAATTTTATTTTACCAGAATTCAAGTGAAATACTCCAGTTTTTTGAAACATTTATTTCCGGCAATTGCGGCATTCGTCAATAGATTTAGCGGCGACTTGTCCTAAATTCACACCAGAAGCAACCAAATAAAATGTCATATTGTCAGAATGAAAGGTTAATCTCATTTAACTAATATTGCATGCTCAAACAAACCAGTCCGATATAGGGCACCGTTTTCGAAGAGAATTGAACTTAGAATCAAAAAAAGCAGAATTGAAGCACTATGGATAATTTGGAAAGTAAGCAGGAAAGACAGCAAAGAATAAATCTTGTCTACGAAGAAATGGGGAAAGTAGTGGTTGGCCAGCGGTATATGATCAATCGTTTGCTTATCGGACTTCTTACCAATGGACATATTTTGTTGGAAGGGGTTCCGGGTTTGGCAAAGACTCTTACCGTTAACACACTGGCCAGGGCATTAAATCTGAATTTTCAAAGAATCCAATTTACCCCGGATTTATTGCCTGCTGACCTTATCGGGACAATGATCTACAACCAAAAAACAGGAAGTTTTGAAGTAAAGAAAGGACCCATTTTTGCGAATCTTGTCCTTGCGGATGAAATCAACCGTTCACCTGCCAAGGTTCAAAGTGCCTTGCTGGAATGTATGCAGGAAAAACAGGTAACCATCGGTGAAACCACTTTTCCTCTGGACAGGCCCTTTTTGGTTATGGCAACCCAGAATCCGGTAGAACAGGAAGGAACTTATCCTTTACCAGAAGCCCAGATGGACCGTTTCATGATGAAAGTCTATATTGATTATCCCACTAAGGATGAAGAGCTGGAGGTAATGAGGAGAATGTCTGATATTGGCTTTCAGGGCGTTGTAAATCCGGTTTTAGATACCAAAATGGCGGCTGAAATATCCAAAGACATTAACGAGGTAGCCATTTCTGAAATTCTGGAGAAGTATATCATTGAACTTGTGTTTGCCAGTAGAAAACCCGCAGATTATGGTTTAAAAGATGAAGGGCACTACATTCAGTTTGGTGCCTCACCCCGTGCAACCATTAGCCTTCACCGGGCGGCCCGAGCCATTGCTTACTTTAATGAAAGGGATTTTGTTTTGCCCGAGGATATAAAGGAAGTAGCACCTGATGTTTTAAATCATAGAATAATCTTAAACTATGAAGCAGAAGCAGATGGCGTAAACTCAAGGCAAATTGTTGACCGAATCCTGGCCAAAGTAG